>JAZFSL010000177.1:0-8853 GCA_036446135.1 Rhodospirillales bacterium
GGAAGAACGCCAGACGCCGTTAACGGCGGCCCACACCTACGAGGAAGTCGACATCATTCGCGAAAATGACCGCGCCCCCGTGCTCACGCCGAAAGGCTCCAGGCCGGGGGAGAAAAAGGCCCCGAAATCGGCCTGAGACTAGCCAGACCTCAAATTCCTCACCGCCGCTTCGCGTTCAAACAGGTAGAGCAGCACCCTTAGCGCCTGGCCGCGCTGGCTTTCCAGTTCCGGGTCGCGATCTAAAATGAGCTGGGCGTCGTCGCGCGCCGTGGCCAACAATTCACCGTGACAGGCGAGATCGGCGAGGCGGAATTCGGGCAGGCCGCTTTGCCGGGTGCCGAGCAATTCCCCGGCGCCGCGTAATTTCAGGTCTTCCTCGGCGATCAGGAAGCCATCGTCGGTTTCGCGCATGATCTTGAGCCTCGACTTGGCTGTTTCCGTCAGCGGCGAGGCATACAGCAACAAGCAATTGCTGGGCTTGTCACCACGCCCGATGCGGCCGCGCAACTGGTGCAGTTGTGCAAGACCGAAACGCTCGGCGTGTTCGATCACCATGACGGTTGCTTCCGGCACATCGACACCAACCTCGATGACCGTGGTGGCGACAAGAATGCCGGTGTCGCCTTGGGCAAAGGCGTTCATTGCCGCATCCTTTTCCTTGCCCTTCATGCGTCCGTGCACCAGCCCTACTTTATCGCCAAAAAATTTCTGCAAGAAAGCGTGGCGCTCTTCGGCGGCAGCGACATCAAGAACTTCCGATTCTTCGACCAGGGGGCAAACCCAGTAAACCCGCCCGCCGCCATCCAGCGAGCGTTTCAGGGCTTTCGTTACTTCATCCAGGCGTTCGATGGGCATGACGCGGGTTTCCACGGCGGCACGGCCCGGAGGTTTTTCCGGCAGCCGGGAAACGTCCATGTCGCCATAGGCCGTCAGCATTAATGTTCTGGGGATCGGCGTCGCAGTCATGACCAGAATGTCCACGGCCTGTCCCTTGGCCGCCAGCGTCAGGCGTTGATGGACGCCGAAACGGTGCTGTTCGTCGATCACCGCCATGGCCAGGGCCTTGAATTCAACATCGTCTTGAAACAAAGCGTGGGTACCGATGGCGAGCGACACCTCGCCGCCTGACAATTTTTTCAGGATCAGGGTGCGGGTTTTGCCTTTCTCGCGCCCGGTCAGCAAAACCACTTCGATGCCGGCGGCCTGGGCCAGTGGTTCGATGGTCGCCAGATGCTGGCGGGCAAGGATTTCTGTCGGCGCCATGATGATGGCCTGGCCGCCGGTTTCGATCGCATTCAGCATGGCCAGCAATGCCACCACCGTCTTGCCGCTGCCGACGTCGCCTTGCAACAGCCTTAGCATGCGCATCGGTTCCGCCATGTCGGCGGCGATTTCCTGCAAAGACGTTTCCTGTGACCCCGTTAGTTGGAAGGGCAGGGCGTCGATGACTTTTTGCCGAAGACGGCCGTCGCCTATGATGGCGCGGCCTTTGACGCGGCGCATGGATAGCCGCACGATCGCCAAGGCCAGTTGATTGGAAAGCAATTCATCATAGGCCAGCCGCTGGCGGGCAGGGGACAGGGGGTCCAGCGCTGCCTCGTCTTCCGGGGCGTGGGCCTCAAGCAAGGCTTCGCGCCAGCCTTTCCAGCCCTGTTTGGCGAGATAGGCCGGGTCAATCCATTCCGCCAACGCCGCCAAGTTTGACGTCATTTCAAGGGCAGAGCGGATGGCCTTGCCCAAAACCTTCAGCGTCAAGCCCGTGGTCAGGGGATAGACGGGCTCGACGGCTTTTAGCTGAGCTATTTCATCAGGCGTGCCGATGTGGTCAGGATGGGTCATCTGTATTTCATTGCCGAATTTCTCGACCTTGCCGCTAACCACGCGGACTTCGCCTTCGGGCAGGGTCTTTAGCAGGTAATCTGTGTGCGCATGAAAAAATACCAGTGCTATTTTCCCGCTGTCGTCGGAACAAAGAACCTTGTAGGGAAGCCGCTTATTAGGTGGTTTTTTGTGGGCATCGATGGTCACCGTCATGGTGGCGACGATACCAGGCTCAGCATCGGCGACGCTAGGCGCATAGCGGCGGTCGATGATGGCCGAAGGCAGGTGCCAGCAAAGGTCAATGACATGGAGGCCGGCGACGCGCTCGACCAGCTTGGCGATGCGCGGACCGATCCCCTTCAAGGCGGTCACGGGCTTAAAGACGGAAAAAAGAGATTCAGGGCGCATGGCGGTGGTATCCGTCGATGGAGTTCTTTATATCGTAGTGTCCTCTACTAGCGAGGCAATGTTGAAAAGTCCTTATTCATGGATTCCAGGCGAAAACGACTGTTATTCCGCTGCCAACACTGCGGTATGAAGGAAAACGATTTCCTCATCGGCGGCTTTGCGGCGGCCCACGTTAGCGACCTCAGCTTTGAGCAGATGGACCGTCTGGAAGCCTTGCTGGATGAATCGGACAACGACTTGTGCAATTGGATCATCGGCAAGACGCCGGTGCCTGCGGCTCATGACAACGACGTCATGGCGTGGCTGAAGAAATTCAATAATTGTCCCTGATGAACAGTTTTAAAGACAAAGTGCAGGCATTCGGTGCAGTGCCGGGGCGGCTTCTGATCGGCGGCGCGCCGGAAGGGTTTGATGCCTTGTTGATGGCGGCGATCTCGGAGCAGGGCGGCGACGTTGTATTTGTTGCGCGTGATGATGTCAGTCTGACCGCCATGGCCGACGGCTTGGCCTTTTTCGCGCCCGACCTAGAACGTCTGGAATTTCCGGCCTGGGATTGTCTGCCCTATGACCGGGTTTCGCCCCGGGCGGAAATTATCAGCCGTCGCATCGACACCCTGACACGCCTGTTGGAAACCCCGGAAAACGAGCCTTCCCGGGTCATTTTGACCACCGTATCGGCGCTGTCGCAACGGGTGCCGGCGCGCGCCAGCTTTACCGGCGCGACGATGACCCTGATAGCTGGAAATCCTCTGAACCCCGACGTGCTGACCGAATTTTTGGGCCGGAACGGGTATATCCGCGCCGATACGGTTATCGAGCCGGGTGAATACGCAAAACGCGGCGGCATTATTGATATCTTCCCGACCGGTGCGGAAAGTCCGCTGAGACTCGATTTTTTCGGCGACGAACTGGATGGGCTCAGGACCTTCGATGCCGCCAACCAGCGGACGACGGGGAAGCTGGATAGCGTCATTTTGAAACCCGTCAGCGAGGTCGCGTTGTCGGACGAGGCGATCTCGCGCTTCCGCTCCGCCTATCGCGTGCTGTTCTCCAAGGCGGGCGGCGATGACCCCCTTTATGCTGCCGTCAGTGCTGGGCACCGGCATATCGGCATGGAACATTGGTTACCGTTGTTCCATGAAAAAATGGAAACCTTGCTGGATTATCTGCCTGACGCGCGGATGGTTCTGGATTATCAGTGCGAAGAATCCCTACAAGCCCGCCTCGATTTGATTGCCGAATATTACGCGGCCCGGCGCGAATTTGCCGATTCCAAGCCCGATACCAGCCTTAGCCATGCCGGGACGACCTATCATCCGGTGCCGCCGGAAATGCTCTATCTTGACCACAAGGAGTGGCAATCCCTGATGGCGGGGAGATGGGTCGGGATATTTTCTCCTTTCTCTCCCCCACAAGGGCAGCCTGCCGCCATTGATGCCGGCGGTCGGGCCGGGCATGACTTTGCCGACATTCGGGTGCAGCCCGACGCCAATGTTTTTGACGCCCTGCTCAAACACGTCCGGGAACTGGAAGCGGGCGGAGCCCAAGTCGTCATCAGCGCGTTCACCAACGGCTCGCGCGACCGTCTGCTGTCGGTGCTGGAGGAACACGGACTAAGCCTCAGGCCCCTGGAACAATGGTCGGGTATCGGGGAACTGAAAGGCGGAGTCGGCCTGATGGTGGCCGGTTTTGAACGGGGATTTACGACCGACGGTCTGGCGGTTATTTCGGAATCCGACATTCTCGGCGAACGCATGAGCCGCCCGGCCAAATCCCGGATCCGGGCCGAAAACTTTCTCACTGAGGCATCGGTGCTCAATCCCGGCGATCTGGTGGTGCATATGGACCACGGCATCGGCCAATTTGACGGGTTGCATGCTATCGAAGTGGCGGGCGCACCGCATGATTGCCTACGGCTGATTTATGGCGGCGACGCCAAGTTGTTTCTGCCGGTGGAAAACATCGAAGTCATATCGCGCTATGGCTCGGAACAGGCCGGCGCCGTGCTCGACCGGCTCGGCGGGGCGGCGTGGCAGGCGCGAAAATCGAAACTCAAAGACCGGGTTCGCGATATGGCCGATGAACTGATTGCCATTGCCGCTGCCAGGGAGTTGGAAAAAGCCACCCGGATTACCATGGAGCTGGGAATCTATGATGAATTTTCCGCCCGTTTTGCCTTTGTCGAAACCGATGATCAGGCCAGAGCCATCGAGGATACCTTGGCCGATCTGGGCAAAGAGCGGCCCATGGATCGGCTGGTTTGCGGCGATGTCGGCTTCGGCAAAACCGAGGTTGCCTTGCGTGCCGCCTTCGTCGCCGCCCTCGATGGCCGACAGGTCGCCGTTGTCGTGCCGACGACGTTGTTGTGCCGCCAGCATTATCTGACTTTCCTGGAACGCTTCAAAGGCTACCCCATGCGGATTGAGCAAATCTCCCGCCTGGTGACGGCGAAGCGGGCGAACGATGTCAAAGCCGGTCTCGAAGACGGCACCGTCGATATCGTTATCGGCACCCATGCTTTGTTGGCCAAGGATATCCGGTTCAGGGAACTGGGATTGTTGGTCATCGACGAAGAACAGCATTTCGGCGTTGCCGCAAAGGAACAACTGAAAAATCTTAAATCCGCCGTTCATGTGCTGACGCTGACGGCGACGCCGATCCCCCGAACCTTGCAACAGGCGCTGACGGGGCTGCGCGAGATGAGCCTGATCGCGACGCCACCGGTCGACCGGCTGGCCGTCAGGACATTCGTGATGCCGTATGACCCGGTGGTGATCCGCGAAGCTATTTTGCGTGAGAAATTTCGCGGCGGCCAAAGCTTCTGGGTTTGCCCGCAGATCAAGGATTTGGCCAAGGTCAGGGCTTCATTGAAAGAGCTGATCCCGGAAGTAAAGACCGCAACAGCGCACGGGCGGATGACGCCGGCGGATCTGGAAGAGGTGATGACGCGGTTCTATGACGGCGCCTTTGATGTCCTGGTATCGACCAACATCATTGAATCGGGGCTCGATCTGCCGTCGGTCAACACCATCATCATTCATCGGGCTGATATGTACGGATTGGCGCAGTTGTACCAGCTTCGTGGCCGGGTTGGGCGGTCGAAAATTCGCGCCTATGCCTATTTAACCTTGCCGCCGGGGCGGGTGCTGACAAAGGCGGCTGAAAAGCGTCTCGAAGTCATGCATTCGCTGGATACCCTTGGCGCCGGGTTTTCGCTGGCCAGCCATGACCTTGATATCCGCGGCGCCGGGAACCTGTTGGGCGGCGAGCAGTCGGGCCACATCCGCGAAGTCGGGGTCGAGCTTTACCAACAGATGCTGGAAGAAGCCGTCGCCCAGGCGCGCGGCCTTGACGATGGGCATAGCGGTGAAGACGAGTGGAGCCCGACAATTGCCGTCGGCATGGCGGTGATGATCCCTGATCATTACGTCGAGGATTTGACCGTTCGCATGGGGCTGTACCGTCGTCTGGCCTGGTTGGCCGGGCGCCAAGATATTGATGCCCTGGCGGCGGAAATGATCGACCGCTTCGGCCCCTTGCCCGAAGAGGTGGAAAACCTACTGCAAACGGTGGCCTTGAAGAAACTCTGCCGGGAAGCCGGGATCGAGAAGGTGGAGGCCGGCCCCAAAGGCGCAGTCATCTCATTCCGCAAGGACAATTTTGCCAATCCCGCCGGCCTGGTCGAATGGATCACGACGCATCAACAAACGGCGAAACTGCGCCCCGATCATAAGCTGGTCTACATGCGATCCTGGGACTCACCGCCCGAACGCCTCAAGGGCGTGCGCTATTTGTTGGAGGAACTGGTGAAGATCGCGGTTGACGGGGCCTAGTGCACCTGCGTCCTGTCATCGGGAACAACAAACCCGGCGGCGTCACCGACGACGAGGTTCATATCCCAATCCGCCTTCATGGTGGTTTCGATCAACAGCCTGCACAACCCGTGCAGCAGGTTTTTGGCCAAGGCCACCTTGACCTCGGGCCCGGACCGGGTTTGCAGGATAAGGTTTGTCACGCCCTGATCCCCCTGAACCACCTTGCCGCCGATGACCAGTAGGGGCCCGGTATCGGATGTCATGTTCTCGGTTTCGTTATCATGGTTTTGAGAAAAATCGGAGGCGCTGACGGCTTCTTCGTGCTGCATGGCCATTACTGCCTTTTTTGCCGACGGTTCCAGGGCCGCTTTGGCACCGGGTTCCTTTTCAATGACCTGCATCAAGGCCGACCACAATACGCTGACAAAACGCCGGGTCAGCCACAATTGATATTCCTTTTTCTCCGTCGTGCTGATGCGTAACAACAAGCGGTCGTCTTCGACGGCGTAGCTCATGGTGATCTGATGCAGGGCTGCGGTCATTGTTACGCCGCCGCTTCCTGGGCCGCGTCCAGAACGCGGGCGAGAACCTGTGGTTCCTGGGCCCCGGAAATGACGAGTTTGTTGCTGAAGGAAAATGATGGCACACCGTTAATGCCCAACCGGTGGGCCTGCACGTTGTCGTCGTAGATTTGGCGAACATCTTCGTCGGATTCCAGATAGTCACGTAGGGTTTTGGCGTCGAGGCCTTTGGCTGTACCAATTTCCGTCAGAATGTCTATATCCCCGATATCGTGGCCATGGAGAAAAAATTGGACGAACAGAGCTTCGACGATTTCATCATCTATACCGGGTGTTGCGAATTTTTCGGCAAAGCGAATCAGGCGGTGTGAATCGACGGAATTCGGTGTCCGGTTGATGCGCTCAAAAGAAAAATCAATTTCCACCGATTGCCCGGCTTCGCCAATGGCGCCGTAAATTCGACCAACGCGGGCTTCGCTGCCGAATTTCTTTATCAGATACGCCGTCCGGTCGATTCCTTCCGGCGGCATTTCAGGGTTCAACAGGAACGGTCGCCAATGGGGTTTAATCTTGATAAGGGGGCGCATTTCAAGGGCCTTTTCCAGGCGCTTTTTACCGATATAACACCACGGGCAGACGGTATCGAAGATGATATCGATTTCCATATTGCGGGTTCCTAACGCCGAATTCAGGTGCACTCGGGAAAATTATCCACAGGCTGCCGTATTTTGACACATTTTTTGGAACCAAAAAGGCTTTCCTGAGGTATATATTCTAGGCCCACAAAGTAGGAAAACGATAATGAAATTCAGCCTTCTTCTCCTATTCACCTTCTTCGCGACCTTTCCCGCCGATGCCATTGATTTGAATCCATTTTCCATCATCAAGGGAGCCATAGAAACGGCGGTTGAGGACAGAACCGCCGACGACATCAAAAAAGACCTGGCAATCAAAGCGTCACTAACCGCCGATGTGATCGACAAGATGGGCACGAAAGTTATTTCCATTAGTGCCGACGTTTACGAGCAATCCGTCATGTTGACCGGTGTGGTCGAAAAGGCAGCGTTGAAAAAACAGGCGGAAACCCTGGCCCGGGCGATCGAGGGGGTGAAGAAAATTTTCAACGAAATCCTGATTATCAAGGATGTCGACAAGGAGAAAGGCGCTGTCGAGAACTTTGTCGACGACTCGGTCATCGAGACAAAGATCAACGCCCTGTTGCTCGACGGGCGGGGTGTGAATGTCACCAATTACCGCTGGCGCTCGGTCGGCGGTAAGGTGTTCATATTTGGACGCGCGCTTTCAAAACCCGAACTGTCTAAGGCCATCGCCATTATCAAAGGTATCAAGGGGGTGACCAAGGTCACCAGCCGGGTCAAAATCAGGCCGAAGGGGTAGGGGCTCTTAGACCATAAGGTGCCAGCGCCTTTGGGAATTGGCGGATGGGGTGGGATTCGAACCCACGAAGAGCGTTAACCCTTGCCGGTTTTCAAGACCGGTCCCTTCAACCACTCGGGCACCCATCCTATTTAATGAAATCAATGCATTAACTATTAGAACTTTCTGAGAACCTCATATCATTGTGTTCATGTTGGTCATAAATTGATCATACGCGCTCAAGGCGCATGCTTATCCACTCTTTTCCTGTTCCGCAAGGGCCAGTTCTAAGGCGCTTCCGTAGCTGTCGGCCAGTTCCCTCTGGTTCTCCTTGAGGACATGACCATAGACATCCAGCGTGATGCTGACTGTGGAATGACCGGCCCGTTTAGATACGACATTGATAGGCTCCCCGTCCATCAGAAGGTGCGTGATATGGGTATGGCGAAGGCCATGCAGGGTAATCTGCGGAACGTCCACAGTTTCGATGAAACTGGAGAAAGCCTTAGTCAGCGCCCTAGGCTTCCTCGGCCCAACGGTTCCAAATGACTGAACTAACGCCGGAAGCTGCCCAAGAGGAAGTTGATGCCATGAACGCCGACCAGGATCACCCGCACCCTCTCATATGGCTTTAATCCTTTTTAAATGGCTTGTTAACAAACTGCCGCTAACGATTAGCCTCGGACTATTTTAAGCACCCTATGGAAAACCCTGATGGTAGATAGCTAGGTCATGAAAAGAGCCAAGATGCTCGCTAATAGCAAAGGCGAGGACGCACTGGAACACGCCAACCATATGTTTGAGGACATGAAGAAAACAGGCGACGGGGAAGATTACTGATGCATATCATACCCCATCTCTTAAGGGACACTAAAGGTGTAGCCGCAGTAGAGTATGCATTGATAGTAAGC
>JAZFSL010000178.1:0-2737 GCA_036446135.1 Rhodospirillales bacterium
ACGAATTTTATATCCAAGGCGTGCGCCACAACATCGGTTTTTTAGCCGCCCTGATAGCGCACCCGCGTTTTGCCGAAGGCCGCCTCAGCACCGATTTTATCGCCGACGAATACCCCGACGGGTTTCACTCCCAGGACCTGGTTCCGGATGCCCCAAAGCTGCTGGTCGCCGTTGCGGCCGCCGTGCACCATGGTTTTCAGGAACGCGCTACCCTGATTAGCGGCCAGACCACGGGGCGGATGAGGGTGGTGTTCGACGACTGGGTGGTATTCTTGCAAAACCAAGCGACGCCGGTTCGGGTGAGCATGACTAAAGGCGGCTATGCGGTTTCCATGAAAGGCCTCGACGCCGAAATTCAAACCAGCTGGAAACTGGGCGATCCGGTGTTTAAGGGAACGCTCAACGGTGCGCCGATATGTTTGCAGGTAGAACGAGTGGATATCGCCTATAGGCTTTATCACCGGGGCGTGGAAGTGGATGTCCTGGTGCTCAACGAACGCGCCGCCGAGTTGCAGATGCTAATGCCCAAAAAAGAAATTGCCGACACATCGAAACTTCTTTTGTCGCCGATGCCGGGGCTGTTGGTGTCGTTGGCCGTCACCGAAGGGCAAGAGATAAAGGCTGGTGAGGAACTGGCGGTCATCGAGGCGATGAAAATGGAAACCGTCATGTGCGCCGAAAAAGATTGTGTCATCGCCGTCATTAAGGCCGAGCCGGGTGATAGCCTGATGGTCGATCAGGTGATCATTGAGTTCGAGTAAGGCGGTTAAAATAATTGTTGAAGGCAGGGTGCAAGGAGTCTGGTTTCGCGGTTGGGTAACGCAGGAAGCAACAGAACGAAATCTTGACGGTTGGGTTCGCAATTGCACCGACGGATCGGTCGAAGCGCTTTTTTCCGGACCTGCGGCAGATGTTTATGACATGGTATTGGCCTGTCACCAGGGACCGCCCATGGCCAGGGTCGATGTGCTTAGTGAAGATCCTGCGGCGCCGCCTGATGAAACAGGCTTTAGGTCGCTGCCGACTTTTTAAAATATTTCTCTGAATGTCGCCATCAGGGCGGAATCCAGTTCCGGCGTGGTGGCGGTTATTCCCATATCCCAGAGCGACGTCACCCCGTGTTCTTCGATGCCGCACGGCACGATGCCGGAAAAATGTTCCAGATCCGGGTCGAGATTAATAGCCAGCCCGTGAAGAGTGATCCAGCGCCGCACGCGCACGCCGATGGCGGCGATTTTGTCTTCGCGCGATTTGGGGTTGTCCGGCGCCCCCCAGCGGACCCAGATACCGACCCGGTCGCCCCGCACCTCGCCGATGACATTGAAGGTGGCCAGCGTACGGATGACCCAGTCCTCCAGCCCGTGAACGAAGGCGCGAACGTCGTTATTGCGTTTTTTGAGGTCTAACATGACGTAGGCGATCCGCTGCCCCGGCCCATGGTAGGTGTAGCGTCCGCCACGGCCGGTTTGGAAGACCGGAAATCGGTTAGCGTCGAGCAATTCCGAGGGCTCGGCGCTGGTGCCGGCGGTATACAGCGCCGGGTGTTCCAGCAGCCAGACTGTTTCCGGCGCGTTTGCCTTGTGGATTTCATCAACCCGGGCATCCATGAATGCAAGCGCATCTTGGTATGAAACGGGGGAATCGCTGATTTTCCACTCGATGTCCTGATTTTCGGTCATTTTCCCGTGCTTGATAGTCCGGCCTGCATTTGGTATTCCCCCTCACAGTAGCATTGTAAAGGATTTTGCGGTCGTGGCGGAACTGGTAGACGCGCAGCGTTGAGGTCGCTGTGGGAGCAATCCCGTGGAAGTTCGAGTCTTCTCGACCGCACCACTTTACCGAGGTCCGCCACAACTGTGACGGACCTCTTTTTTTTGGAGCCTTCCCGTGGTCGATGCCGAAGACAACGCGAAAAATGCTAATTCCCCTGAGGCCGCCTCCGAGGAAGAGGTGCTCGACCTCAAACCCGAAGAAGAGCAGGTCTTTCTTGAGGTTCTTGTTTCGGGAGACAAGCCGCGCGTCCGGGAACTGATCGCAGAGCTTCACCCGTCGGATGCGGCTGACTTGCTGGAACACCTGAGCAGTGACGACCGGGCCATGGTCGTTAATATTCTGCGCGACAACTTTGATCCGGATATTCTGGCCGAGTTGGACGAAACGGTCCGTGATCATGTCGTTGATGTTCTGGGGCTTGATGACCTGGCGTCGGTCATTGTCGAATTGGACAGCGATGACGCGCTTGAAGTCGTCGAAGAACTGGACGAAGACGAGCAAAAACAAGTTCTGGACGCCATCCCCGCCGGCGATCGGACTCTGATCGAAGAGGGGCTGTCTTATCCGGAAGACAGCGCCGGTCGTCTGATGCAGCGCGAAGTGGTGACCGTGCCGACGTTTTGGAACGTTGGCCAGACCATCGACTTCATGCGCCAGAAGACCGAGACCGAGAAGGGGGCCATGCCAAGCGTATTCTATGATATTTTTGTCGTCGACCCGACGCACCGTCCTGTCGGATCGATCCCGATTAGCCGGCTTTTGACAACTGATCGCCCGGTGCCCGTCACCGATCTCATGGAAGCGGAAATGAAGGTTCTGCCGGTGAGCGCGGACCAAGAAGATGTTGCCTTCGTATTCCGCCAGCGCGATCTGGTGTCCGCCCCGGTGGTTGATGATGCGGGCCGCCTTATCGGCACCATCACCATTGATGACGTCGTCGATGTTATCCACGAAGAGCACGAAG
>JAZFSL010000179.1:0-12737 GCA_036446135.1 Rhodospirillales bacterium
GCCTATTTCCAGGACCCGGACGGATACGGTTATATGTATCACCGCCAAGGGTCGTTTGGCCCCGGCCTGAAGCCGTTACCCGATGACGAAGGTCTTTCCGTCAGCCATGACGCTGACGGCGATGAGAAAATGACGGAACGGTTTTGCGCCGACGTCGTGGCCGAACGCCGCCCCCGGCTGGCGGTGTTGTGGCAGTGCGAGCCGGATCATACTCAGCATGCCGTGCCGCTTGGCTCACCGGCGCACATGGATGTTATTGCCCGGGCCGACGCCAATGTCGGGCGCGTCGTCGCCGCCATCAGGGAAAACGCCAACGGCGACGATATCTTGTTGATCGTTGCCTCAGATCACGGCCATGAAACCGTGGGCGAGGTTATTCCGCTGGAACGCCTGTTGATCGAAGGCGGCTTGAAAAAGGGGCTGGGGTGCCGTGAAGTCGTCGTCGCGTCGAATGGGTTCAGCGCCCATGTCTATGTCTCGGACACGGCGCGGGATCGGATTGGCGATATCATCCGCCTACTCGAAGGTATTGACGGCATCGACCGGGTGTTCGCTGGGGATGACCTGGAAACGGTCGGTCATCGGACGAATACAGCGCTGGCGGTCACTGTCACGGCCAAACGGACGGATGACACCAACGAGTTCGGCGTGCCGGGGATCAACGCCGCCTTCGAGGATCCGCTATCTTCCGATACCCGCATGGGCAACGGCCAGCACGGCGGTCTCGGCAGGTTCGAGCAGGGCCCGTTTCTGGTTGTCCATGGCGGCGGTTTCAAGGTGGGGGCGGCGGGCGATGAAGAGACATCGGCCATCGATATCGCTCCGACTGTTCTCCGCCATCTTGACATGTCCTTCGACGACATGGACGGTAACCCGCTTTCAAAGGCTTGAACGCATACCAACAGATGCACGTCATTAAGAGGGCACTGCACATGACTGAATGCAACGCTTACGAAGACGTCTGCGCCGAACTCCCGGCAACGGACTAGAGCCTGCAAGAACGGACCCATGGTAACTGACAACCCCTGGACGTCGCGCCTGAGTATTCTGGTTCTGACGCACGTGGTCGGTACAGTGAATATCGTTTCCGTGCTCGCCATGTCGCCGGTCCTGATCCGGCAACTGGACCTGAGCGTGGCCCAGTTCGGTTTTTTTATCACCGCCTATTACGGCGCCCAGGCGGTCTGTTCCATGCCCGCCGGGGGCCTGGTCGACCGCATCGGTGTTGGGCGCTCGCTGGTCGTTAGTCACGCCATCATGATGTTGGGCGCATTGGCCATGGCTATGGCCGACAGCTTCGCGCTCGGCATGGCGGCGTTGGCGTTGATGGGGGCGGGGTATTCAATTTCAAATCCGGCGACGGCCAGGGGCGTGTTCGAATGGTTTCCGCAAAAACGTCGGGCCACGGCGATGGGGATCAAGCAGGTGGGGGTGCCGCTAGGAGGTATTCTGGGCGCCACCAACGGGGCGCTGGTGACAATAGTGCCGGTCAGCACCATCATGTTGGGGATCGCTGTGCTTGTCCTGATCAACGCCGTCTTGTGCCTGCGTCTGGCGAGGCTGCCGACAACAACGCACGATCAGGAAAAACGCCACCCCCTGGCCAATATCCGCGAAGTCATGGGCGACTGGAACATCAACCGGTTCGTTACCATCAACTGCCTGTATAATTTCGGCCAGACCAATTTTTTCGCCTTTTTAACCCTATTCATGCGCGAAGTGGCCTTGGCGTCGCAGCCGATGGCCAGCTTCGCCGTCGGTGTGGCGCAGGCGTCCAGCGCCGTCGGGCGTATCGGTTGGGGGGTAATAAGCGACACGTTGTTCAAGGGCCGGCGCAAGGGTCTGGTTGTTGGCATGGGGCTGGCAGCGGCGGTGTTTTTAAGCACCATGGTATTTGTCGGTCCTGGCCATGGGATTTTCTCGGGGGTATATCTGGGTCTCGGGCTGTCGCTGGTGCTGGGGTTGACCATCGCCTCCTTCGCACCGCTGGTGCAGACGCTGTCCGTGGAAACCACGGAACCGCGCCTTGCCGGGTCGTCCATGGGCTACAACATGTTTGCCACCCACATCGGCGGCATGATCGGGCCGCCTGTATTTGGCGCCATTGTCGATGCCAGCGGCACCTATGCCTCGGGCTGGCTGCTGACGGCGGCCGTCGTCGGCGTCGGCACGGTGATGCTGGCGTTTGGGTTCAAGGAAAGGAAAAATCATGACTAAAGCCATTCGAATGCACGAACACGGCGGCCCCGACGTTTTGAAATGGGAAGACGTCGACGTTCCCGCCCCTGGTCCCGGTGAGGTGCTGATCAAGCAGACCGCCGTCGGGCTTAATTTTGTCGATACCTACCACCGCACAAACCAGATGGGCAACACGGTGACGTTTCCCATGACCCTCGGTGTGCAGGGTGCGGGCGTCATTGAGGCCCTTGGGTCGGATGTGGCCGGTCTGACCGTCGGTGACCGGGTCAATTACACTGGGCTGATGGGGTCTTATGCCGAGGCCCGCGTCGTGCCGGCGGCGCAGATGATCAAGCTGCCCGATGATATTTCCGACGAATTGGCCGCCGCCGCGTTCCTACGCGGGCTGACGGCGTGGTACTTGTTGAACCGTCTGCACAAGATCGAACCGGGCGAGACTATATTGGTTCATGCGGCAGCTGGCGGTGTCGGACAGATCATGTGCCAGTGGGCCAAGGCGCTGGGCGCTACCATCATCGGCACGGTCAGCAGCGACGAGAAGGCGGAATTAGTGCGTGGTCTCGGCTGCGATCACCCGGTCGTTTATACCCGCGAAAACTTCACCGAGCGCGTGTTGGAAATAACCGACGGCAAGGGCGTGCCGGTGGCCTATGATTCCGTCGGCAAGGACACGTTTCTGGGCTCGCTGGATAGTCTTGCCGTCATGGGGCACGCCATCAATTTCGGTACCGCCTCGGGCCAGGTCGAGCCGTTTCCGCTGCAGCGGCTGCATTCGAAGTCTTTGACGGTAACGCGGCCGACGCTGGGTACCTTTATTGCGTCACGCGAAGATTTGGAAATGGCGTCCGAGGCCGTATTCGGCGTGTTGCGCGACGGCACCGTCAAGATCGACATCACCGCCACCTACCCGCTGAGCAAAACCGCCGATGCGCACCGCGACATCGAAAGCCGCAAAACCACCGGCGCCATGGTGCTGTTGCCTTAAGCCTTGCGGTTGACGGCTTCCAGGTTGCAGCGCTGGATGGCCCGGTCTTCTATCATGTCGGCGGCGGCGTTCATATATTTCTGGTAGTGCGGCGTTTCGCGGTGATGGTCCAAGGACGAGGCGGCGTCATAGACTTCGTAGAAGAAAAAAGTGTCCGGGTCCGCCTCGTCGGTGAGCACCTGAAACTGCTGGCATTCGGGCTCGTCGCGCGGCGCAGCTTCGGCGTTCTCTAAAATCAATTTACGGAATTCATCGATATTGCCGGGCTTCAACTTGATGGTGACGAAGATTGCGAATTGGCTCATGGGATTCTCCTTGAAAGGACATTACATTTGCGGCCTACCATAGGGTGTCATAAAGTGAGCGGCAAATGGGAGGATAATCAGTGAACGATAATACTATCATCCGCACGGCGGATATTTGCGACGACCACGGCGACGACGTCCTGGTTTGCGAGACTGTGTTCAATGATTACGCCAAGCGTAATCATTTTCACGGGACCGTGGTGACCTTCGCCACCTTCGAAGATAACAAGTCCGTTCGCGACGTATTGGCGGAAGGCGGAAAAGGCAAGGTTTTAGTCGTTGACGGGCGGGGGTCAAAGCGGCGTGCCTTGTGCGGCGGCAACATTGCGGCGGAAGCGCAAGGCCACGCCTGGGAAGGACTGATCTATAACGGCTGCATTCGCGACCAGCACGAATTCACCGATCTGGATTTCGGCGTCAAGGCCATCGGCACGACGCCCATGCGCCCGCGCACGGACGGCATCGCCAAAAGGGGTGTGGCGCTGTATTTCGGCGGCGTCACCTTTAACGAAGGCGATTACCTGTATGCCGATGTTGACGGGGTCATCGTGGCAAAAAAGAAACTGCACGATTGAAGGTTTTATGAACGATTCCCCCGGTCCCTTTCCGACACTGCATAATATCATCAAGGCGGCGCGTGAAAAATTGGACGACAACGTCTGGGACTATCTGATCGGCGGCGCCGATACGGAAACCACGGTCAAGCGCAATCGCCGGGCGCTGGACTGTTGGGCGTTTCGGCCACGGGTGCTGAACGATGTTAGCTCGGTTGATGTGTCGGGTGCGTTGCTGGGTAGAGACTTACGCCTGCCGGTTATCTTGGCGCCCATTGGCTCGCTACAGGACTTGCAGCCCGAAGGCGGCGTTGCGTCCGCCAAGGCGGCAGCAGAATTCGGCACCTTACAAATGTTGTCGTCCGTGTGCGCGCCGGGGCTTGAAAAAGTTGCCGAGGCGGCGGGCGGCGACAATTTGATATTTCAACTTTATGTGCGGGGCGACGACGCCTGGGTCGATGACCATGCCACGCGGGCCATGGATCAAGGCTATCGGGGGTTCTGTATGACCGTCGATCTGGATTATTATGGGCGGCGCGAACGCGACAAGGCAAAAGGCCACCTCAGCACGTCGCGCCGTACCATGGCCACGACATCAAGCGAAGAATTTCAAAAACAACTGAACTGGGACAAGGTCAAGCGCTTCAAGGACACTCACGACATTCCGCTGGTCTTAAAAGGCATAGCAACTGCCGAAGATGCGGCACGGGCCGTCAAGGTAGGAGTCGATGGGGTTTATGTTTCCAATCATGGCGGGCGTCAACTGGACCACGGTCGCGGTGGCCTGGATGTGCTGCCGGAAGTCGTAAAGGCGGTTTCCGGTAAAGCTGAAATTATTTTTGATGGCGGTATCATGCGCGGCACAGACATGGTCAAAGCTAAAATTCTCGGCGCCGATGTCGTCAGCATTGGGCGCTTGCAAGGCTTCGGTGCGGCGGCAGCAGGGCAGGCCGGGGTCGAGCGCGTGCTTGAATTGTTGGAAGAAGAAGTGCGGATTTGTCTGGGGCTTTTGGGTGTTACCGGGTTCGCAAGCCTCGACGAAACCTATCTGCACCCGGAAGAAGCCGTCACCGACCCGCACGTGCTGAGTGCTTTCCCGCTGATCGCAGAAGGGTATTAGTCGCTCTTCTTGTTGGCGGTGAGAAATTCATAGACCCGCGTAAAATCGCTGTCCGGCAGTTCCTCGTCGCAACGCCGCCACAAATCAGCGATGGTACTTGCCACTTCCGACGGCGTTCCCGCGGCCTTGGCATTTTCCAGAAACAACCGGATGTCCTTGGCCAGCAAGGTGGTCTTGAACCCGGCGTCATAGGTGCCGGTGATGATGCGGTTGGGGAATTTGTCGCTGGTTGCCGTGTTCTGCCCGGTCGAAACGTTGACCACGTCGAGCACTTTCCCCATATCCAGCCCTTGCGAGACGGCGAAGGCCATGGCTTCCGACGTTGCCGCCATGGCGGTGCCGGAAAGAAAATTGTTTAACAGCTTCACGGCCTGCCCTTGACCCGCAACGTCGCCGACGTGAAACAGGTTTTTGCACATCGACATCATGACGTCCCGGTGGCTTTCCAGGGTATCCTTCGGCCCTGCCCACATGACGGTAATAGTGCCGGCCCGCGCGCCGGACTGTCCGCCGGATACCGGGGCGTCGATATAGGTAATGCCGGCGTCGGCATAAATGCCATCGGCTTCTTTCGCCGCCTCGGGGCCGATGGTCGAAAGATCGATGACGCAGGTGACGGTGCGATCGGAAAGCGCCACAAGGTCTTTGGCAAATTCGACCGTCGCCGGGCCGTCGGGCAGGCTGAGGAAAATCGTTTCCGCCGCTTGGGCCAGTTCTTCGAGGCTTTCCACCGGGCTCGCGCCTTCCGGCACGCGCGCTGCCGTGCCAGCTTTGTCGTAGACCGTCAGCGCAAACCTGGCGCCTGCAATATTGCCGGCCATGGGGGCGCCCATCTGTCCAAGACCAGCGAAACCGAAGCGTTCGG
Source organism: Rhodospirillales bacterium (assembly GCA_036446135.1). Lineage (GTDB taxonomy): Bacteria > Pseudomonadota > Alphaproteobacteria > Rhodospirillales > Casp-alpha2 > Casp-alpha2. Next base: position 6,029 of record JAZFSL010000179.1, read on the forward strand.
GCATGTCTATGCGCCCCCTGAATCCATGGTGGAGACGTCGATACCTTCATCATTGAAGACTTCCCGGGCGATACGAAAGGCTTCGATACCGGCGGGGATACCGCAATAGATGGCGATCTGGATGAGAATCTCGCGAATTTCTTCCAGGGTGACGCCGTTGGTCAGGGCGCCCAGAAAATGCAGCTTGAATTCGTGCGGCCGGTTTAACGCCGCCAACATGCCTAGGTTCAGAATGCTGCGTTGCTGCTTTGTCAGCACTTCGCGTCCCCAACTGCCGCCCCAGCAATATTCGGTGACCATAGTCTGGAAGTCGCGGTTGAAGTCATCGGCCTTAGCCAGCGCCGCATCGACGTATTCTTCGCCGAGCACTTCCTTGCGCATTGCCAAGCCTTTATCGAATTGTTCTGATGCCATAATCCTTGCCTCTCTTGATTGTCTTTGATGTTTTAATAATCCGCTTCCAATCATCTTTACCGGAAAGATACTAATCAACCTATTTTCAACGGGTTATAGTGATGGCGCATTGCATGCCAAATGGCAATTGACATCGTCTCGTTAGGCCCCTAATTTTTCCTCAATAATTATTTTACCGATCCAAGAAACGAAAATTAAAAATATCCAATGGGGGGACCGTGGCGACACTTCTCGAAATCGAAAACCTGAAGACTCAGTTTTTCACTTCGGCCGGAACCGTCAAGGCGGTGGACGGCATTTCCTATACAGTGGATGAGGGCGAGACCGTTGCGTTGGTTGGTGAATCCGGCTGCGGCAAATCGGTCAGCGCGCTTTCGATTCTTAGGCTCATTCCCTGGCCGCCGGGAAAGATCGTTGATGGTCACATCAAGTTCGACGGCACTGACCTTGCGACCCTCAGCGAGGAAGAAATGCGCAATGTCCGAGGCAAGGATATCGCCATGGTGTTCCAGGAACCGATGACATCCTTGAACCCGGTGTTGACCATTGCCGAGCAGTTGACGGAAACCCTGATTACGCATTTTGGCATTACCCTGAAAAAGGCTATGGAACGGGCTCTGGAACTGCTGGAAATGGTCGGGCTTTCGGACCCGAAAAGGCGGTTGGTACAATACCCGCACCATCTTTCCGGCGGCATGCGCCAGCGGGTGATGATCGCCATGGCCTTGAGCTGCGAGCCGAAGCTGATTATCGCCGACGAACCGACGACGGCCCTGGATGTCACCATCCAGGCGCAAATCCTCGAGCTGATGAAGGATTTGACCAAAGATTTGGGCGTGTCGCTGATCATCATTACCCATAACTTAGGCGTCGTGGCGCGGTATGCTGACCGGGTTAATGTCATGTACGCCGGCAAGATCATCGAGACGGGGACGGCCAAGGACATTTACCACAATCCCAAGCACCCCTACACATTGGCGCTGTTGAATTCAATTCCGCGCATGGATCAGCCTCGCAAGGCCAAGCTCGATCCTGTCGATGGGCAACCGCCCGACTTGACGCAACTGGATGATGGGTGTTCGTTCCGGCCCCGTTGCCGGTTCGCGGTTGATGGTTGTGCAAAATCCTTTCCTGACCTGGAAGTCGTCAATGACGGCCATTTCGCCGCCTGCTTCGAAAAAGCGCAACTCAAAGAATCCATGAAGGTGATGTCATGAGCCCCCCGGACGGCGCCATGAGCGAAGAAGTCCTGATCGACGTCAAGGACTTGAAAATGTATTTCCCTGTCACCGAGGGGATCATGATTACCCGTGTCGTCGCCGAGGTGAAGGCCGTCGACGGTATCGACTTTTTTATCAAAAAGGGCGAGACACTCGGCCTGGTCGGTGAATCGGGCTGCGGCAAGACGACCATCGGGCGTTGTATCCTGCAACTGGAAACCGCCACGGCGGGTGAAATCATTTACGATGGCGTCGATCTGACAAAACTGACCCAGAAGGAAATGAGCCCGATCCGCGAACGTATTCAGGTGATTTTTCAGGATCCCTTCTCGTCCTTGAACCCACGCATGAAGATCGGCGATATCATCGGCGAGCCGATAAAAGTCCATAAAATTATCGAAGATTCGGTCAAGCGCCAAGAACGCGTCAGTGAGCTGCTGTCCCTTTGTGGGTTGAACCCGAAATTCGCCGACCGCTATCCGCACGAGATGAGCGGCGGCCAACGCCAGCGCGTCGGAATCGCCCGGGCTCTGGCGCTCAATCCTGAATTCATCATCTGCGACGAGGCGGTTTCGGCGCTGGACGTGTCGATCCAGGCCCAGGTCATTAACCTTCTGGAGGACCTGCGCGACGAATTCCAGCTGACGTATCTATTTATTTCCCACGATTTGAGCGTCATCAGGCACATTTGCCACCGTGTCTCGGTGATGTATTTGGGGCATATGGTGGAACTGGCCGATTGCGATGAGCTTTACGACCACCCCATTCACCCCTACACTCGTGCACTGTTAGCAGCGGTCCCCATTCCGGACCCAACAATAGAAGCCGAAAGGGCTCATGAAGTGGTTAAAGGAGAGGTGCCAAGCCCAATTAATCCGCCGAGCGGCTGTGTCTTTCATCCAAGGTGTTCCTTGGCGACGGACCGCTGTTCGAAAGAAATTCCCGAGTTTCGGGAAATCAAACCGGGCCACTGGGTGGCCTGTTCAGAGGTGTGATCATTCGCGCTTAAATGAAATGGATGACGCATAAATTAGAGGAGGAGGGAAGCAGCCGTTTTGCTTCTAATTTCACCGGGAAGGAGACAATGATGAGAAAAGTCTATTCAAGATTGGCGCTCTCTGTCGCTGTTGGGGCCGGATTGGCCTTCGGCGCCGTGGGGACTGCCAGTACCGCTCATGCTATTAAGAAGGGTGGTACGTTAAACTTCGTGGTTGGTTCTAAGATTCCATCTTACGACCTCCACAGGGAGACCACCTTTGGTGTGATCCACCCGATCCGGCCGTTTTACAGCCTTTTAATCCGGGTCAATCCTGACAACCCGTCATCGCCGACCGATTTTATCTGCGACCTTTGTGAAGGAAGTGTTCCCAAAGGTGAAGACGGCTTTACCAAGTACACCTTCAAAATCCGCTCCGGCGTCAAGTTCCATAACGGAACGCCTTTGACGGCGCATGACATTGTCGCCACCTACAAGAAGATCATTTTCCCGCCTGAGGGTGTTCCCAGTGCGCGTAAAGCCTTCTTCAAGATGGTCGATTCCGTCAGCGCACCGAACGATACAACGGTGGTGTTCAAGTTGAAGTTCCCGTCGGGCTCCTTTATCCCCGCCGTGGCGACGCCGTTCAACATCGTTATGTCGAAGGCTGATTTGGATAAAAACGGCTTTAACTGGCACAAAAAGAACATCAACGGCACCGGTGCTTTCTCTTTCGTTCAGCATCAGCCCGGTTCTTTCGTCGAAGGCAAGAAGTACGCTGGCTACCATCATGCCGGCAAACCTTATCTCGACGGCTACAAAGCCATTGCCGCGCCGAAGATGTCCATTCGTTTGCAGGCCATTCGTGGCGATCGCGCCTCTATCGAGTTCCGTGGTTTCCCGCCGAAGGCTCGTGACGATCTGGTTAAGGCTCTGGGCGACAAGATCACTGTTCAGGAAAGTGACTGGAACTGTGCCCTTTTCTACACGCCGAACCAGGGCCGCAAGCCCTTTAACGATCCGCGTGTGCGTCAGGCCCTTTCTCTCGGCGTCGATCGCTGGGGTGGGTCAAAGTACCTGAGCCGGATTGCCATCGTCAAAACGGTTGGTGGTGTTGTCTACCCGAAACATCCGCTGGCCGCTACCAAGGCCGAGCTGATGAAGCTGACAGGTTATAGCACGGACATGAAAGCGTCCCGTGCCAAAGCCAAAAGCCTTCTGAAGGCCGCCGGTGCGTCTGGCTTGAAGTTCGACTTCTCCAACCGCGGCGTCGACCAGCCGTACAAGGTCGTGGGCACGTGGCTCGTTGACCAGTGGAAGAAGATCGGCCTGAAAGCCAAACAGCGTGTGCAACCTTCGGGTCCGTTCTATGCCACGCTTCGTAAAAGCCATGACTTCGACGTTTCCATCGACTTCAACTGCCAGTCCGTGATCAATCCGATCGCCGACGTGACGAAGTTCTTGGGCAGCGCCGGAAATAACTACGGCTCGTACGAAGATCAGGTGCTTGAAGAAATCTACAACAAGCTCCTGCGTGCCGGTACGGAGAAAGAACAGCGTTCCCTCATGCGCACGTATGAAACTCGGGCCCTCGGTGAACAGGTCCACATGGGTGTTACGCTGTGGTGGTACAAGATCAACCCGCATCGTTCTTATGTTAAGGGTTGGAAGATCGCGCCGAGCCATTACCTGAACCAGTCTCTCGACCAAATCTGGCTGGACAAGTAGTTACTCGCAACGTTTAAACGGCACCCGTCCGTCACCGTCATGGTGGCGGACGGGGTCGCTTAAATCAGGCCGAAATTTTTTATCAATTTTCCAAAAACAGTTTTTTTAATTAATGTATAAATATATTGTCAAACGTCTGTTGTTGATGATCCCGACCCTGATTGGTGCGGCGGTCCTGGTTTTTTTCCTGTTGCGACTTATCCCCGGCGACGTCTGCGAGTTGCGCATGGCGGGCACCGGCCTTTATGCCGACCCGGCAGAGATTGAGTTGTGCCGGACGAACCTGGGTCTTAACGACCATATCATGGTTCAGTTCTTCAACTTTATTACCGGGTTCTTTGTTTTTGACCTGGGCGAATCCATGTGGACGGGGAAAGCCATTTCGTTTGAAATCGGACTGCGTTTCCAGTTGTCCCTGCAGGTCGCCTTCATGGCTACCTTCGTCGCCGTGATCATATCGATCCCGCTGGGCGTCATTTCCGCCGTCAAGCAGGACACCTGGATCGATTACGTGGTCCGGACATTCAGTATTTTTGGCATCGCCATACCGTCGTTCTGGCTCGGCATTATGATCATCCTGGGCCTTCTTATTGGCACCCAGGCTTGGTTCGGCGAACCCTGGATGCCGCCCATCGAATATGTATCGCCGCTTGAGGATCTGGCTGGCAACTTGTCGCAGTTGATCTGGCCGGCGGTGGCGACCGGCTATCGGTATTCCGCGGTGGCAACCCGCATGACCCGCTCGGCGCTGCTCGAGGTCCTGCGCGAGGACTATATCCGCACCGCCCGGTCCAAGGGTTTGTTGGAGAAACTGGTCATCAACCGCCATGCGTTGAAAAATTCGCTGCTGCCCGTGGTCACTGTCATCGGCATCGAGTTCGCCTTCCTGATGGGTGGCCTGGTGGTGACCGAGCAGGTGTTTAACCTCAACGGGCTCGGCAAGTTGTTTGTCGAATCGGTGCTGAATAATGATTACAACATGACCCAGGCATTGGTCATGATCGTGGTTGCCGTGTTCGTCTTTACCAACTTCATCGTTGACCTTTTCTACGCCTGGCTCGACCCCAGGATCAGGTACAGCTAAAGGATTTTTTCCATGGCAGTTGTTTCCGAAGTTCAGGTTGATAGCGAGATCGAAAATCTTGCCGAAGAAAAGCCCTGGCTCCAGGTTTGGGGCAAGCTAACCCGCAAGTACCCGTTGGGGGCTTTTGGTGCGGTGATCGTGGTGGTGATGATTGTCATGGCGGTTTTTGCCAATATTCTGTCGCCGTATGACCCCGAAGCGAACGCCTTTGAATTTATGCTTTCGCCGCCCAATTTGGATTTCTGGATGGGAACGGATCAGTTTGGCCGCGATATCCTGACCAGGCTCATTTACGGCGCCCGCACGGCGCTGTTCGTCGGATTTTCCTGCGCCATCATTGGCGCCTTCACCGGGCTGGTGCTGGGTGTCGGTAGCGCCTATTTTGGCGGTCGGGTCGATTTGTTGTTCCAGCGCGTGATGGACGTTTTCATGGCCTTTCCGCTGATCATCACTGCCATGGCCATTGTTTCGATCTTCGGCACCGGCACCCAGAACGTCATTATTGCCATCACCATTCCATTTATTCCGCGTTGTGCCCGTGTTGTCCGGTCCAGCGCCCTGGCGATCCGCGAAATCCCCTATGTGGACGCGGCCCGCGCCCTCGGCTACACCCATTCCCGGATTATCCTGCGCCACATGGTGCCCAACGTCATGGCGCCGTTCCTGATTATGCTGACGGCGTTTGTCGGCCAGGCGATCCTGCTGGAAGCGTCGCTCAGTTATTTAGGCCTCGGCGTTCAGGAACCGACCCCGGCCTGGGGGTTGATGTTGCAGGGCGGTGCCGAGGAATACGTCGAAAGCGCACCCTGGGTGGCGATCTGGCCCGGCGTTGCGATCAGTCTGGCGGTGTTCGGATTCAACCTGTTCGGCGATGCGTTGCGCGACGCGCTCGACCCGAAACTGCGCCAGCAATAAACCCTTAGTGCCAAGCAACGAAAATCCGAAACGCATTGCCATCCTCGGCATGCACCTGGAAAGCAATGCCTTCGCCCCGGTTTGCGAGGAAGAATCCTTCCGGGTGCTGTGCTATCTGGCTGGCGACGACATTCTTGCCGACCTGAAAAACGACCATCCCATTCTGCCGGCGGAAATTCCCGGCTTTGTCGATGCAATGGACCGGCTTGGCGTTGACTGGCGCCCGGTACCGGTGCTGGTAACGGCGTCTGAGCCCAACGGACCGGTCGAGCAGGTTTTTTTCGAGGCGACGAAAGAGGAAATGCGAAAGCGCCTTGCCGATGCGGGGCCCCTGGACGGGGTGTATTTCAGCGCCCATGGCGCCATGAGGGC
>JAZFSL010000180.1:0-2094 GCA_036446135.1 Rhodospirillales bacterium
CGCTTAAGGTCGGGCGATCCCAGGTCAGCCAACGGTTTGCGGTCGAAGCCTCCTTGTCGGGGTAAAAACGAGTAAAACCTTACGAACCGACACTAACAATATTTAGATAAATTCGACAACCCCCATACAACATATTGTGTGGATAAGTGAGTTTTTTTTGACTGAGGGCGCTGATGTTTCGCAGTGCACAATTATCCTTCCCGCCCCCAGCGGGTTTTCCGTATACTCCGGGAAAATCGATGTGTTTAAGGAACGCCCGACCATGAGCAAGAAGCCCACCTCCGATCTCGAAGATTGGCGCGCCCGCGCCGGGGATGAACTAAAGGGCGGCTCGCCGGACGACCTTGTCTCGACAACGCCGGAAGGCATTGACATCAAGGCGCTGTATACGGCCGCCGACCTGGAAGGCATCGAAGCGATCAATTCCCTGCCGGGGTTTGAGCCCTACCTGCGTGGCCCGCGCGCCACCATGTACGCGGGGCGTCCGTGGACGATCCGCCAGTATGCGGGTTTTTCGACGGCGGAAGATTCCAACAAATTTTTCCGCGACAACCTGACCGCCGGGCAAAAGGGGTTGTCGGTTGCTTTTGATCTGGCGACGCACCGGGGGTTTGATTCCGACCACCCCCGCGTTGTTGGCGATGTCGGCAAGGCGGGGGTTGCTATTGATTCCGTCGAAGACATGAAAATTCTCTTCGACGGCATTCCCTTGGATGAAATGAGTGTGTCGATGACCATGAACGGTGCCGTGCTGCCGGTGTTGGCGGGCTTTATCGTCGCCGGTGAAGAACAGGGCGTGGCGCTGGATAAATTATCCGGCACCATTCAAAACGACATCCTGAAAGAATTCATGGTTCGCAACACTTATATATACCCGCCCGAACCAAGCATGCGCATTGTCGCTGACATCATCGAATACACGGCAAAAAACATGCCCAAGTTCAATTCCATTTCCATATCGGGCTATCACATTCAAGAGGCCGGTTCGACCATCGTTCAAGAACTGGCGTTCACACTGGCCGATGGTCTGGAATATGTGCGCGCCGCCTTGGGCAAGGGCCTAGACGTGGATGACTTTGCACCCCGCGTGAGCTTCTTTTTCAACGTCGGCATGAACTTTTTTATGGAAATCGCCAAGCTGCGCGCCGCCAGATTGCTATGGGCGGAATTGATGGCGCCGTTCGCACCGAAAGATCCAAAATCTTCCATGCTGCGCACCCATTGCCAGACATCAGGCGCGTCCCTGGCGGCGAAAGACCCCTACAACAACGTCATCCGCACGACGATCGAGGCGCTGGCAGCGGTTCTGGGCGGCACGCAAAGCTTGCACACCAACTCATTTGACGAGGCCCTGGCCTTGCCGACGCCCACGTCGGCGCGCATCGCGCGCAACACACAACTGGTGATCGCCGAGGAAACCGGCATTACCAATGTCGTCGATCCACTGGGCGGCAGTTATTTTCTGGAAAGCCTGACCAACTCTATCGCCGCAGAGGCTCGCAAGCTCATCAACGAAGTCGAAGACTTGGGCGGCATGACCAAGGCAGTGATCGCCGGCATGCCGAAGCTAAGAATAGAAGAAGCCGCTGCCCGCAAGCAGGCCCGCATCGACCGCGGCGAAGAAGTTATCGTCGGCGTTAATAAGTACCCGCCGGACAAAGACGATATTGTTGATCTGCTAAAAATCGATAACGACGCCGTCCGCGAGGGCCAGATCAAACGGCTCGAAGAAATTCGCAAAACCCGCGATCAGGCTGCCTGTGACAAGGCGCTGGATGTGCTGGCCAAGGCCGCCAAAATCGGCGATGGCAATCTTTTGGCGCTGTCGGTGGAAGCGACGCGCCTGCGCGCTACCGTCGGCGAGATATCGGACGCGCTAGAAAAGGTCTACACCCGTCACCGGGCCGAAGTCCGGTCCGTCACCGGCATTTACGGCGCGGCTTATAAAAACGATGAAGGGTTCCGGAAAATCCGGCGCGAAGTCGAAGCCTTCGCCGACATCGAAGGCCGCCGCCCTCGCATGCTGGTGGTCAAGATGGGCCAAGACGGCCATGACCGGGGCGCCAAGGTGATTGCTACGGCATTCGCGGATAT
>JAZFSL010000181.1:0-6563 GCA_036446135.1 Rhodospirillales bacterium
CGCTTGCCGGGCCTGAAAAACCATTCCCCCATTCGTATCGTTGCCGACAGCCGCTTGCGCCTGCCTATGCACGCCTGTCTGGTGGAATCGGCGAAAGCTATCCCCACCTGGGTTGTCACCACGCCAAATTCAGACGGGGATAAAAAAAGAGCGCTGGAAGAAAACGGCGTAACCGTAATCGAAATCGCCGCCGATGATAACGCGCGACCGGACATGGAGTTGTTGGCCCAGGAACTGGGTAATCGCGGCCTGACGCGGGTGCTGGTCGAAAGCGGCGGTAATTTGGCGGCGGCCCTGGTGAAACTGGATTTGGTCGACCGGCTGGCCTGGTTTCGTTCGCCGAAGCTGATCGGCAGCGACGGACGGGGTGCGCTCGCTGCTTTTGGAATCGACGTCATTGCCGATGCCCCCCGGTTTACCCGTGATTCCATATCCGACGTCGGCGCCGACGTTCTAGAAACCTACCATCGGGCGATGTAAGGGAGCCATTGAAACATGTTCACCGGCATTATCACCGACAAAGGCAAGGTCCGCACCATTACGCCTGGCGGCGATACGCGGTTTGAATTTTCCACCGGCTTTGATGTATCGTCCATCGATATTGGTGCGTCTATCTGTTGCGGGGGCGCTTGTCTGACCGTCGTCGCCTTGGGTTCCAACGACGGGGGCGACGGCTGGTTCGGGGCTGATGTATCCGCTGAGACCCTGTCAAAAACGACGCTCGGCACCTGGGAGAAAGGAACACCCGTCAACTTTGAGCGCGCCCTGAAAATGGGCGACGAGATGGGCGGGCATATTGTTTCCGGTCACGTCGACGGCGTCACGACCCTGACCAGCATCGCCGATGAAGGCGATTCAAAACGGCTTCAGTTTGAAGCCCCGGATGATCTGAAGTTCTTGATCGCAGCCAAGGGTTCCATCACCCTCGACGGCGTTTCACTGACCGTTAACGAGGTCAAGGGCCGGAGCTTCGGAATAAACGTCATTCTTCACACCCAGAAACAAACTACTTTGGGTGACTTGAAAGAAGGCGACCGAGTAAATCTGGAAATTGATATGCTGGCACGCTATGTTGCGCGGCTTCATCATAAAGAGTGAGCTTGAGCCTGTGTCCTATTTGGAAAACCTGTCATCAACGGAAGAAATTATCGAGGATGCCCGGAACGGGCGGATGTTTATCCTCGTTGATGACCAGGAACGCGAAAACGAAGGCGACCTTGTCGTGCCGGCGCAAATGGCAACGCCGGATGCCATCAACTTCATGGCCACTCATGGCCGCGGCCTTATCTGTCTGCCCATGACTACGCAAAGAATCCGCGAACTCGACCTGCCCTTAATGGCGCAGCGAAACAATTCCCGCCACTCGACACCGTTTACCATTTCCATCGAAGCCCGCGAAGGAGTGACCACGGGAATTTCCGCGTCCGACAGGGCGCGCACCGTCGCCGTCGCCACGGACCCGTCCAAGGGCCGTGAAGATATTGTCAGCCCCGGCCACATTTTTCCCTTGGAAGCCCGCGACGGCGGCGTGCTTGTCCGCGCCGGCCATACGGAAGCGGCGGTCGATGTTTCCAAGCTGGCGGGATTGAACCCGTCCGGCGTGATCTGTGAAATCATGAACGAAGACGGCACCATGGCAAGGATGCCCGACCTGGTTAAATTCGCCCAGTTTCACAACCTCAAGATTGGCACTATCGCCGATCTCATCGCCTACCGCCTGAAACACGACAAGATTATCCAACGGATACAAGAAACAACCCTGGAAAGCACTATCGGCGGCGTGTTTAAAATGTACGTATACGCCAACATAGTGGAATACGCCGAACATATCGCGCTGGTCAAAGGCGACTTAAGCGAAGGCGGCCCTGTCATGGTCCGGGTGCATGCGCTGAACATCATCGACGACGTATTGGGTGATATCAAGAGCGGCAAGGCGGGGGAACTTCGCGGCGCCATGGAAATGATCGGCAACTCGGAAAGAGGGGTTTTGGTCCTCATTCGCGACCCCCTTAAATCAAGCCTCAGCAATCGCATCAACGCCTCGATGGGAAAACAGAAAAAACCTTCCGACGATGGTTCCCCTAATGATTCCACTGGCCCCGAGCTCCGCGATTACGGTGTCGGCGCACAGATCTTGCTCGATCTCGGGGTTCGCGACATGATCGTCCTCTCCAATACCGAACGCACCCTGATCGGGCTTGACGGCTTCGATTTGCATGTTGTCGGACACCGACCCATTAAGACAGTCCCATGAGCAAACAGCCCCGCGTCCTAATCGTCGACTCACCGTATTACGCCGATATTGCCAGGCAATTATTGGAAGGCGCGACGCATTACCTGGACGAAGCCGGCATCGCCTACGATCACATATCCGTGCCGGGGGCGTTCGAGATTCCCGGCGCCATCCGATTTGCGCTGCGTGCCATGGAAGCCCAAACGGCCGACACCGAGTACGCCGGGTTTATCGCGCTTGGCACCGTCATTCGCGGGGAAACGGATCATTACGGCCACATTTGCCGGGAAGTCAGCCGCGCCCTGATGGGTATTACCGTCGAACAGTCGGTGGCCCTTGGTTTCGGAATCTTGACCTGTGAAAACCAGGGCCAGGCAATGACCCGCGCCGATGTCGCTCAAGGCAACAAAGGCAGGAATGCGGCGCTAGCGTGCTTGAGAATGATGGCGTTGAAAAAAGAATTCCGTCTGGTACCGCAATGAGCGAAGTAAAAACTGTAGCCGCCGCCCCCAAAAACAGTCGTAGCGCCGCCCGGCTAGTCGCCGTGCAGGCGCTTTACGAAATGGACATGGTCGATGCCGACGCCGATCAGGTACTCGAAGAATTCCTCAAAAAACGCTGGAAAACTGGAGAAAACCTCCAGGAAGACGGAAACGCCGAGGCTGAAATGAGCGAACCGGAACCCGCTTGGCTTGATGAATTAGTGCACGGCGTCACGTCACAGCGCGACGCCCTGGACGGCTTGATCGGACCGGCGCTTTCCTGCGAATGGACAGTGCCGCGCCTTGAAACCCTGATCAGGGTCATCCTTCGCGCCGGCGCCTATGAGCTAAAAACAAAAAAGAAAATTCCCGCCGCCGTCATTATTTCTGAATACCTGAACGTGGCGCATGCCTTTTTCGAAGGCAAAGAACCGCAACTGGTCAACGGGGTTCTGGACACCATTGCCAGGGAGCTCCGGTCAGGTGATACGTGAGTGGGGTCGCCAAACCCGGTGAGTTTGAGCTGATATCCCGGTTTTTTGCACCTTTATGCAGCGCCGAGGCGGGGGCATTCGGCCTTACGGACGACGGTGCCATGCTGTCCCATGAACCGGGAAAAAATACCGTCGTTACCATGGATTGCCTGGTGGCCGGGGTGCACTTTCCGGAATCTGAGCCGCCCGAGCAAATCGCCTGGCGGCTACTGGCAGTCAATCTTTCCGATCTGGCGGCCATGGGGGCCACGCCGCAAGCCTATACGCTGGCCCTGGCGCTTCCCCATAAGTGGGACGCTGCCTGGATGACTGCCTTCGCCGATGGGCTGAAACAAGCCCAGGACGAATTTTCGATTACCCTCATCGGCGGCGATACGGTGGCAACGCCTGGACCGTTGACCCTCAGCCTGACGGCCCTAGGCCGGGTTGAAGCAGGCCAGGAACTGCGCCGAAACGGAGCCAAGACAGGAGACGTTATCTATGTCTCTGGCACCATCGGCGATGCCGCCCTGGGTTTAAAGGCCCTGAAGGGGGAACTCGACGGCTTATCTTCTGAGCACGAAGCCTTTCTCTTGGACCGCTATCACCACCCCCGCCCAAGGGTAAGCCTGGGTCTACGTCTGGGGGGCATTGCCAATGCGGCAATAGATATTTCCGACGGCCTCATCGCTGACCTTGCCCATTTAGCCGAAGCTTCTGCGGTCGCCTGCGTTCTGGAGGCCGACCAAGTTCCCCTGTCCACCGCCGCCCGGGAGGCGATCGCTGGGGATTCCCTGAACCTGACCTTGGCTCTTAGCGGCGGCGATGATTATGAACTGATGTTTTCAGCCCCGCCTTCACTCGGCGCCGCCATCAAGGCTTTGTCGGAAGAACTTGGGCTGCCGCTAACGCTGGTCGGAAAAATTGACAACGACACGAATGCCGGGCAGGTAACAGTGACGGGCGCTAATGGCCGTGAAATTTTACTGGCGGAAAGCGGCTATCGGCATTTTTAGGCTGATAATATCCCCAAGCCCAGCGACTCATGCTAATAAAAAGGAATCCCAAGACAGAACTGAATGCCTGATGGGCGACGGATGAGATATAAAAAAAGCTGATAATCATTATCGCCCTTCTGGTGATGCTGACCGGGGCCGCGATTGCCGCCCAGAAAACATTGAGCCTCGGTCCATTCAAAGATCAGGTCAAAGCCGTAAAAGTCAAAGAGATCAAGGCCAACACCGCCATTTTCATTGACATGGAGCCGCTTGGCATTCCGATTTTCCGAGGCAACAAGGTGATTGCGACGATCCAGATTCAGGTCAAGCTGGAGACCGGCAATGAAGATATTTCTGATAGAATAAAACGAAGGTTGCCGGTGATCTGTGATGCCTTTCTCCGCGACCTGCACAGTTTTATGCCAAGGTTGTTAAAGGCGAAAGAGAGGGTCGATGTGCTGGTCGTTAAACAACGCCTGCAATATATTAGCGACAAGGTTGCCGGCAAGGGACTGATCAAAAACGTGCTGGTTCAATCCGTTCTCGACCAACCCCGGTAAAGTAACGTCAATTCCTTTCATTTATTTGCAAACGGCAGGTTGCTTTGTGGGCCTTCTTCTGTCATTTTCCCGGCGAATTTTTCGGGTAAGATTCTTTAACCCAATTCAGTATGCGGATAATCATTCAAGCTAATTCAAAAAAGGGTAAATAGGCATGTCGAGCGTGTTCTTGTTGGTAATTCTTTGCGGTATTTTGGCTATTCTTTATGGCGCCTACGCTATCCGATCAGTGCTGGCAGCACCGGCGGGAAATGACAGAATGCAGGAGATCGCCGCCGCCATTCAGGAAGGCGCCAGCGCCTACCTCAACCGTCAATATAAAGCCATCGCCGTTGCCGGCGCCGTGATCGGTATTTTGCTTGGCGTAACCTTAGGCCTGAAGGTGGCCATCGGATTTGTCATCGGCGCCGTGTTGTCCGCCCTGACCGGTTATATCGGCATGAACGTATCTGTGCGCGCCAACGTCCGCACCACGGAAGCTGCCCGGTCTTCCGGCCTTGCCGGTGGCCTGGATATCGCCTTCAAATCAGGCGCCGTCACCGGTATGCTGGTGGTGGGCTTAGCCCTGTTGGGGATCACCGGGTACTACATGGTGCTGTTGAATACTGGCCATCCCGAAACCCCCGAAGGCCTGCGCCATATCCTTGAAGCTATGGTGGCGCTGGGATTTGGCGCATCACTGATTTCCATCTTCGCCCGCCTGGGCGGCGGCATCTTCACCAAAGGCGCCGACGTCGGTGCTGACCTGGTCGGTAAGGTGGAGGCCGGCATCCCCGAAGACGACCCCCGTAACCCAGCCGTCATCGCCGATAACGTCGGTGATAACGTCGGTGACTGTGCCGGCATGGCAGCCGACCTTTTCGAAACCTATGCGGTGACCGTCGTCGCGACCATGTTGCTGGGCGCCATCCTGTTTACCGGCAAGTCCCAGGAATTGATGATGACTTTGCCGTTGGTCATCGGCGGTGTTTGCATCATCGCTTCGGTGATCGCCACCTTCTTCGTCAAGCTTGGCACCAGCCAAAATATTATGGGCGCGCTGTACAAAGGTCTAATCGCCAGTGCGGTGATCTCCGCCGTTCTGATTGGCGGTGTCGTTTCCATCCTGATCGGCTGGGATACCAACTTCGATATGGCAGGGCGCATGGTCACCGGGACACAACTCTACATCAGCGCACTGGCCGGGCTCGGTGTAACCGGACTGATCGTCTGGATTACCGAATACTACACCGGCACCGAACATCGTCCTGTGCAGAGCATCGCCCAGGCCTCGACCACGGGCCACGGCACGAACGTCATCCAGGGTCTGGCCATTTCCATGGAGGCAACGGCCTTGCCGGTAATCGTCATTTGCGGCGGCATTCTGATTGCCTTTATCAATGCCGGCCTTTTTGGTCTGGCCGTCGCCGCCACCACGATGCTGGCACTGGCCGGTATCGTGGTCGCCCTTGACGCTTTCGGGCCGGTTACGGACAACGCCGGTGGCATTGCCGAAATGGCGGAATTGCCAGAAGACGTGCGCAAGACAACCGATGCACTGGACGCCGTCGGCAATACCACCAAGGCCGTGACCAAGGGGTATGCTATTGGTTCCGCCGGTCTGGCGGCGCTGGTTCTGTTTGCCGCCTATACAGAAGAACTGGCGTATTATTTCCCGAAACTGGTGGTCGATTTCAACCTGCAGAACCCCTATGTGGTGATCGGCCTTTTTGTCGGTGGATTGTTGCCGTTTCTGTTCGGCGCCATGGGCATGATGGCCGTTGGGCGTGCCGGTGGCCAGGTGGTCCTCGAAGTGCGCCGGCAATTCAAGGAAATTG
>JAZFSL010000182.1:0-8380 GCA_036446135.1 Rhodospirillales bacterium
CCGGTTCCGAGCTCTACCGGGGGCTTGGGTCCGTGGTGCTGGGCGGCCTGTCGTTATCCGCCGTCCTGACGCTGGCCATCGTACCGCCGTTGCTGACCCTGGTTGCCGGCACCCTGGAAAAAGGCGCAACCCGGCGTAGCGGTCAAGCGACAAATCAGCCGAAGCCCGCAGAACGAACAGGATAAAGCATTCATATTGATTGTTTCCAATGACTTATGGCTTCTCACAAAAACGTGCTTAGACCCTTGCAGCCCAGCTCGCTAAATTAGAGAAGGGGACAAAAGAATTTCATCTGATAGAGGGATCGGAATATCGATATGGGTAACAAGTTTGCAAACAATCAAAGCTATGACCTTGGATTGGTCAGCCGGAACGCACCCCGAGCGAGTGCAATCCTGAAGGCCATGAGCAACCGCCACCGGTTGCTGATTCTTTGCCAACTGGTGAACGGTGAAAAAAGCGTCGGCCAGCTGGAAAAATTTATTGGCCTGTCTCAATCGGCCCTGTCGCAACATTTGGCCCGGCTCCGCCATGAAGATTTGGTTAAAACCCGCCGCCAGGCACAAACGATTTTTTATTCCCTGAATGGCGATGAAGCGACCAGCATCATCAAAGCCTTGTACGTGATTTGCGCTGTCGCCGATGGCAATGACATCGACGACCAGATTAAGCAGCCCGCCTTCGGCTGACAAAACGAGTCCTCTCTGCTCCTTCTGTCCTATATATTGTGACGCGCAAGCCTTTGGGTGTGGGCTGGCGCGGTCCATATCTCTCATAATCTTAGGAGAGGCAGATGATTTTCCGGCAAATGTTCGACAGTATTTCGAGCACGTACACCTATTTACTGGCAGGGCACCAGGGTGGCGAGGCCCTGATCATCGATCCCGTGATCGAAAACGTCGATCACTACCTAAAATTGATCGAAGAACTGGATCTGTCGCTACTCAAGGCCATCGATACCCATGTCCATGCCGATCATATTACCGGTTTGGGTGAGCTTAGGGACGCAACAAAATGCGTCACCGTCATGGGCAGGCATTCCAAGGTTGACATGGTCTCGATGCGGGTTGAAGACGGCGACAAAATCGAAATCGACAGCATCGTCCTTGATGTTCTTTACACCCCCGGACACACGGATGATAGTTATTGCTTCGTCATGCCGGATCGGGTGTTTACTGGCGATGCCTTGCTCATTCGCGGCACCGGGCGAACCGATTTTCAGCACGGCGATGCTCATGCCGCCTATGATTCGCTTTTCAACAAGTTGTTGAAGCTACCCGATGAGATGCTTGTTTATCCCGGCCACGATTACAAAGGCGACACCGTCAGCACCATCGGTGAGGAAAGAGCCTTTAACCCCCGCCTGCAGGTTAACTCGGCGCAAGAATACGCCGCCATCATGGATAACCTGAACCTGCCCGATCCGGCGAAGATGGATATCGCCGTACCAGCCAACCTGAGCATCGGCTATTACTCCGACGACCTGGATATTGAAGAATATTCCATCCTCGCCGAGCGGGCGATTGAGCGCATCGGCTATTCGGAAACCTTGTTCATTGATCTGCGCGAGGAAAGCGAGCGCGCCCGGGACGGCGTCATCCCCGGCTCCGTGCACATACCCTATAAAACCCTTCAAGGTAACATCAAGGCGGGCGGCCTGTTGGCGGCCATCGCGTCTAATCCGGACCAGGAATTGATGCTCTATTGCGCCTATGGCGAACGCTCGGCGCTGGCCTTTCACGAAATGCACGAAGCGGGCCTGGTCAATACCTGCCACCTGAAAGGCGGCATCGACGCCTGGATCAAACAAGGCGGCTTCCTGGAACACACGGCGGAAAGGGCGGCCCAGGGTTAACCGCTGGCGTCACCCTCGGCCGCCGCCCCCTGGGCCCAATCCGTCAGCATCCTGCCGATGCCGGTGGCAATTTCCGGGTCGAGTTCAAGGTCGGTAAAGCGCGAGCCTTCCTTGATGCGGATACGGACCAGCTTCATGCCGCTTTCGTAGACCATTTCCTGAATGGTGACTTTCTTGTTCCAGGGCGCATCGAATACCCCCAGATCGTTAACGGCTTCATGGTCGCTCATTTTCTTTTCCTTTATTCGGCAATCCGGTCGTAGAACCGCCCACGATAAACCAGGCGTTTTTGGTTGTTTTCCTTGTCGTCGTCGAAACCGGTGCGGGCGTGCAGGACATTATTGCAGATGATCCCCTGGCCGGGCTTGAGGCGAAAGCGAATGATGTCGGGTGTGCCCGCATCCATCACCCTGGCCAGCGCCCGGACAGCATCATGGGTCGCGGCATCATCGGCCCATTCAATATTCCGCCCACGCGCCGTATAGCGCATTTGCAAGGCGCCATCTGATGGATCGACGAAAAACACCGGCCCCGTGACCGGCCCCCGGATTTCAACGCCGTTTTCCTCGTTGGCGGGAATGGTCATGGCTTGCGGTTTTTTCAGGGCGCTAATGTATTCGGGGTTTTCATCGCGGAGTCTTATATAAGCGATTTCCGGGTCCATGACGGCGCTGTCGCCACCCTTTGACGCTTGCGATACGCAGTGCAGCATGAAGGCGCGAACCCGCTGGCCGGGCTCGTTGTAATACCCGTCCGTATGCCAGTTGATGGGATTATCGGTGTAAGGGATGTAGCGCTTGCGCTCTCCGGCCTCAACGGCGCTCAAGGGTGTAATGCCGTCTTCCTCGGCGCAAAGATGCCGGTCCGGCTCGAAAAGCCCGAATCGACCGGCGATAGTGCGGATAATTTCGTCTGCCGGAGCGTCCGTTTTCACCAGCGCATAGACGGCCATGTTGCAGGCCCGGAGACGATC
Organism: Rhodospirillales bacterium; assembly: GCA_036446135.1. Classification (GTDB taxonomy): domain Bacteria; phylum Pseudomonadota; class Alphaproteobacteria; order Rhodospirillales; family Casp-alpha2; genus Casp-alpha2. The sequence goes on from JAZFSL010000182.1 coordinate 2,829, forward strand.
AAGCAAAGCCCCGTGCTCAGCAGGGGTCATATTGAAGGGGTCAGCCACATCAACCACCAGGGAAGCCGCCACCTGGGGCTGGTTTTCCAGCTTCCAGTCCCGCCAGCGAATGTAGGCGGCTGCATCCCCCGGCGCAAAAGGGTTTTCCTTGGGTTTTGGCGTGTTCATTTCAATATTATTTGCCTTTGCCGGGTCGGTATGTGGGCCCCTTATACATATACGATCCGTTTCATTATTTTTCCCAGTTTCCTGAAAGAGGTTCCTGAAACAAGGCCGGAAAGACTTAAATCACCAATAACCACACAAAAAACAGTGTTGAGAATTGCCAAAAAAATACGATATAGTCATATTCAAATCATTGAATGTGTTTTCATTATATGTTTAATGACCTTTGAGTTTAAACAACGAAACAAAATTATCCTGACGTTTCTGAAATTCCAGGAACGACGGTGAGCTTCAGCTTTCAAATCAAAGTGGGAATTTGACTATGACTGGCAAGAAATCAACCGTTAAAGCCACAACCAAGATGCCTAAGACGCCGCTGCTGGATCAACTGGAAAGTGGTCCTTGGCCTAGCTTTGTCACCGGCTTGAAGCGTCTGGCCGAAACGAAAGACAAGCAGTACGCCCCGATGATGAAAAGCCTGTTGGGCCAGCTTGAACATTCCTATGAAAACCGTTTGGGTTATTGGAAAGGCGGTACCGTCGGCGTGCGTGGTTATGGCGGCGGCGTTATCCCGCGTTTTTCCGAGGTCGCCGACAAATTCCCCGAATCGTCTGAGTTTCACACCCTTCGTGTGCAACCCCCCGCCGGTCTGCATTATGACACCAAGACGCTGCGTGAGCTTTGCGACATCTGGGAAGAATATGGTTCCGGCCTGATTGCCTTCCATGGACAGTCTGGTGATATCATGTTTCAGGGTGCGACAACGGAGAACGTCCAGAAGACCTTTGATGCGTTAAACGAAATCGGTTTCGATCTCGGCGGCGCCGGCCCAGCGTTGCGCACGTCCATGAGCTGCGTTGGTGCAGCGCGCTGTGAACAGTCCTGCTTTGACGAACAAAAAGCCCACCGCATGGTCTTGAACGAGCTGGTCGACGCCATTCATCGCCCGGCGCTTCCCTATAAGTTCAAATTCAAGTTCTCCGGCTGCGCCAATGACTGTGTCAATGCGACCCACCGTTCCGACTTTGCCGTTCTCGGTACCTGGAAAGACGACATGAAAGTCGATCAGGACGAAATCAAGGCATATGTCGATGAACGCGGCCGCAAGGAAATCAACGATCAGGTCATCAACATGTGCCCGACCCGGGCCCTAAGCCTCAACGACGATGACACCCTGGACGTAGATAACAGAAGCTGCGTGCGCTGCATGCACTGTATCAACGTCCTCAACAAGGCGCTGTCGCCCGGAGACGACAAGGGCGTCACCATTCTTATCGGTGGCAAGCGCTCGCTGAAAATCGGCGATTTGATGGGCACCGTTATCGTTCCGTTCATGAAAATGGAATCAGACGAAGATTACGAAAAGCTGGTCGAGTTGGGCGAAACGGTAGTTGAGTTTTTCGCCGACAACGCGCTGGAACACGAACGCATCGGCGAAATGATCGTTCGTATCGGTCTCGTCAACTTCCTGGAAGAAATCGGAATCGATGCCGACCCGAACATGGTCAGCCACCCGAGGACCAGCTCTTACGTCCGTCTCGACGATTGGGACGACGAAGTTAAAAAATGGAATGACAAGCACGGCTCTCCTGCCGCGGCTGCCGAATAGCACTTTAAAAAATAAAAAATCGGGAGAATAAAAATGAACGAAGCCCCTCGCATACCGATTGAATCAGGTGTTCCGGATCCTATTCCGCTGATGCACCCGATCATGCGCGCAAACAGAGGCAACTGGAAATATCACGATCGCCCCCGTCCGGGCGTTCTGCGCCATGTCACCAACGACGGTGTCGAAATCTGGACAGTCAAGGCCGGCACCCAGCGCCAGATGGATGTTTATACCATCCGCAAGCTGTGTGACATTGCTGACGAATTTGCCGAAGGCCACGTCCGCTTTACGACCCGGTCCAACCTGGAATACATGGTCTCCAAAGAAGACATGGTGGCGCCGCTGATCGAGAAGCTGGAAGCCGAAGGCTTCCCCGTCGGCGGCACCGGTAATTCCATTTCGATGATTTCCCATACGCAAGGCTGGCTGCATTGCGACATTCCCGGCACCGATGCGTCGGGCGTCGTCAAGTCGATCATGGACGAGGTCTATCATGACTTCACCAACGAAGAGATGCCCAACCGGGTGAAGATCACCACGTCGTGCTGCCAGGTCAACTGCGGCGGCCAGGGCGATATTGCCATCAATGTCCAGTACACCAAACCGCCGATTATCAACCATGACCTGGTTGCCAACATTTGTGAGCGGCCCGCCGTTGTGGCCCGCTGCCCGGTGGCGGCTATTCGTCCGGCGCTGGTCAACGGCAAACCGTCGCTCGAAGTCGACGAGAAAAAATGCATTTGCTGCGGCGCGTGTTATCCGCCGTGCCCGCCGATGCAGATCAACAGCCGCGATAACACCAAAATCGCCATTTGGGTTGGCGGCAAGCACTCGTCCACCCGCACCAAGCCGAGTTTCCACAAGCTGGTGGCGGCGGGGCTTCCCAACAACGCGCCGCGCTGGCCGGAAGTGGCGGATGTGGTGAACAAGATTCTGAAAGCCTACAAGGATGACGGTCGCCCGTGGGAGCGGGTGTCTGAATGGATCGACCGAATCGGTTGGCCCCGGTTCTTCGAACTGACGGATCTTCCGTTCACCAAGTACCATATCGAGGACTGGCACGGTGACCGGCACTCGCTGAATGCCTCAAGCCACGTCCATTTCTAAAGGCCCTCTGGTTGACGGGTTAATCGCCGTCGATTACGTTACTTTGAATATATAACAACAGTCCGGGGACAAGGTTAGCCAGTTACTATTTGATAAAGGAGACTAAAAAAGTGTCATACGAACTGAACGGCTCCACCTTCGAGCACGACGAAGAAGGCTACATTACCGACATGAGCATCTGGAGCAAAGAGCTCGCCGATATCATCGCCAAAGAAGAAGAAATCGACATGAGTGATGAGCACTGGGAAGTCGTCAATTTCCTGCGCAACTATTACGACGAATACCAGGTTGCTCCGGCCATTCGTGTTTTGGTCAAGGCGATCAAAAAGTCCTTTGGCCCGGAAAAAGGCAACAACAAGTACCTGTACGAGTTGTTTCCCTATGGTCCGGCCAAGCAGGCCTGTAAAATCGCCGGGTTACCAAAACCGACGGGTTGCGTCTAATAGACCCTGATTTTTTACAGGCGGGATACTTGTTGATCCGCTTGAAAATTTTACGGAGGACGATACCGGAATGGGTTTCGTAACAGTAGTTTACGCGCTTCTTTTCTATTTTGCCGCTTTTGTGCTGATCGTTGGCGTCGGCGCAAAGGTGTACCAGTACGCCAAGACGCCAGCGCCCCTGAAAATTCCGACCACGCCGGCCCCGACGACTGGGATGGGCGTTGTTTTCCGCATGATGCGCGAAGTTTTCCTGTTCCAGAGCCTGTTCAAGGCCAATAAATGGATATGGGTGTTCGGGATTGTTTTTCATGCTGCGCTGGTCATGGTGCTGTTGCGGCATTTCCGATATTTCACTGAGCCCGTATGGACGCCCATCGCCTTAATTCAGGACGCCGGGGTGTATGCCGGTATGGCCATGGTGGTTGCACTCGCCTGCTTGTGGGCGAGGCGCTTTTTGGTCGAACGTATCCGCTATATTTCCGGCCCGTCGGATCATTTGATGCTAGCCCTGCTGATTGGTATCGGTATTTCCGGGCTGAGCCTGAAATTTATCGCCAGAACTGACATCATCGCCGTCAAAACCTTCTTTCTCGGCCTGATGCGGTTTGACTGGCAGCCCCTGCCTACGGACACCGTGCTGTTGGTTCATTTGGGGTTGGTATTGACCCTGATGATCATTTTTCCATTTTCCAAGCTGTTGCACGCGCCGGGGATCTTCTTCAGCCCGACCCGCAACCAAATCGATAACCCGCGAGAACAACGCCATCTCGCAAATTGGACCGCTGCCATTGGCGGCGTCGAAAAGGACTGACGCCCATGGCCAAAAGACCCGATATCCAGGTTCCGGAAATCCGTGAATTCCGCGACATCCCCGCCCTGCAGGAAGGCGCGATGGACCATTTGCAACCTTTTATCGCCAAGCCTGAACATCAGGAACCGCTGGGTTATCCCGGCGAGCTGGTTGATAACTGGCAGGAAAAAGCCATCGACAAGATGGGCGATTTGCTGACCAAGTACCGCTCGTTACCGGTATTCCTCGATTCCTGTGTTAAATGCGGCGCGTGTACCGACAAATGTCACTATTTCCTCGGTACCAAAGACCCGAAAAATATGCCGGTCGCGCGCCAGGATCTGTTTCGCTCCGTCTATCGCCGCTACTTCACCTGGGCCGGTAAACTGCTCCCTTGGCTGGTCGGCGCCAAGGATTTGACCAAGGAAGTCCTGGATGACTGGTACAAGTACTTCCACCAGTGTTCCGAATGCCGCCGCTGTTCCGTCTTTTGCCCGTACGGCATCGACACGGCCGAAATCACCATGGCCGCGCGCGAAATTATGGCGTCCGTCGGTGTGGGTCAGAAATATTCCAATGAAATTATCGGCAAGGTGTACACCATCGGCAACAATCTGGGCCTACCCGTCCCGGCGTTGGAAAACACGCTGGAAGGCCTGGAAGAAGACATCGAAGAAGAAACCGGTATCACGGTTCGCCTGCCCCTGGATGACGAGGGCGCCGACGTATTGCTGGTGACGCCGTCGGCTGATTTCTTCGCCGAACCCCATGTCGATGGCCTGATCGGCTACGCCAAGGTGTTTCATCAGGCCGGTATCCGCTGGACGGTCAGTTCTGCGGCATCGGAAGCCGCCAATTTCGGCATATTCATCGGGTCTTACGAGCAGATGCAGAAAATTTCCAGCCGCATCCGCACGGCGGCAATGGAATTAGGTGTCAAACGGGTCATTTTTGGCGAATGTGGCCACGCCTGGCGCGTCGCTTACAGCTTCCTAAATTCGCTTGCCGGCCCCTGGGACTTCCTTGACCCAAAATATCCAAAGCCGCAGCATATCTGCGAATCGACCCTGGACCTGATCAATCAAGGCGCCATCAATCTGGACCCGTCAGCCAACGACGACAAGGTGCTGACCTTCCACGATTCATGCAACGTCGCCCGCGGTTCGCGCATGGGCAACGTACCGGGCGGACAATTCGATATTCCCCGTGCTGTCCTCAAGGCGAGCGCCAACCACTTCGTCGATATGGACCCGGAAACCATTTGCGAGAAAACCTTTTGTTGTGGTGGCGGCGGCGGTCTGTTGACCGACGATCTGCTGGAACTGCGCGTCAAAGGCGCCCTGCCCCGCATGGAAGCACTAAAAGAAGTCGTGGAAACACACGGCGTAACACACATGGCGGCGATTTGCGCGATTTGCAAAAGCCAGTTCTCCAAGGT
>JAZFSL010000183.1:0-5070 GCA_036446135.1 Rhodospirillales bacterium
GATGACGGCGATTTGGTCGGCATGGTGTCGATCGGCGATCTGGTCAAAAGCGTTATCGATGAACAGAAAGAAACCATCGAGCAGCTGGAACATTACATTCACGGCTAGGTTTTTTACTGGCCGCTAAATTCGCATTTCCCGACCAGCAGTGCGCCGATGGTGCCGGGGCCTGGGTCGGTAGTCTGGCGCGTGACGATGACCTTGCCGGTCCGGGGGAAAAGCGAAAACAGCCAGACTCCGATTTTGTCGACATCGGCGACGGTAATCTGGGTGTCGCTTTTAAAAACCACCGGTAACAGGGTCTCTTCATTCGCCGTCCAACTCATCCTGAGGTGGCTGACATCGGTATCATAAGAGATGAATTTTAATGTCCCGGTGCCTTTGGGTGGTGCGCCTGCGAGATATTGCTCGTCTTTCCATTGATCGGGTTTGGAACCGTCTTTGTGGTCCATATCGACGCGCATTCCATTGACGTCGCCACACACGGCGCGGAAGACGACCTTGGCTTCGGCGGGGGCCGAAATTCCCGCAAGAACAAAGGTAAGAAGGGATAGGGCAATCGGGCGCATGGGCTTACCATATTCCCTTCCGGTCTGTGTCGGGAAATCAAATAGATGTGAATTAACCGCCAGTGACGCTCATGTGGCGCTCAAGCGCCGGGGCAGCGCCGGCGCGGTCGATGACGAAGTCATGACCTTTGGGCTTGCGGCCGATGGCTTCATCGATGGCGGTATGCAGGCCGTCGTCGGCTTCAGAGGCGCGTAGCGGTGTGCGCAGGTCGGCGGCGTCATCCTGTCCCAAACACATATACAGCGTGCCGGTGCAGGTCAGCCGCACCCGGTTGCAGCCTTCGCAGAAATTGTGCGTCAGCGGCGTGATAAAGCCAAGCATACGCCCGGTTTCCTTGACCGCCATATAGCGCGCCGGACCGCCGGTCTTGTGGTCGATGTCGCTCAGCGTCAGGGTTTTCCCCAGGCGCTTTCGGACTTCGGACAGGGGTAAATACTGATCCGCCCGCTCGCCACCGATGTCACCCAGCGGCATGGTTTCGATCATGGTCATATCGAGCCCTTCTTCACCACACCAACGCACCATGCTTTCGATTTCGCCCTCGTTGACATCTTTTAAGGCTACCGTGTTGATCTTGATGGCGAGCCCGGCGTCACGGGCGGTGCGAATGCCGGCCAGGACTTTTTCCAGGTCGCCCCAGCGCGTGATCTCGCGGAATTTATCAGCGTCCAGCGTATCGACGGAAACGTTGATGCGTTTAATACCATGATCGACCAATTCCGTGGCGTATTTGCTGAGTTGGCTGCCGTTGGTGGTCAGCGTCAGCTCCTTGAGCTTGCCGGTTTCCAGATGCCGGGAAAGATTTTTTATCAGGCTCATGATGTTGCGCCGGACCAATGGCTCGCCGCCGGTAAGACGCAGTTTCTGGACGCCCTTGTCGATGAAGACAGAACACAAACGGTCGAGTTCTTCGAGGCTGAGCACGTCGGCCTTGGGTAAAAAGGTCATGTTTTCCGACATGCAATAAACGCAGCGAAAATCACAACGGTCGGTCACTGACACACGCAAATAGCTGACCTCGCGACCGAACGGGTCGATCATCAGGCTTCTCCTTCGGTGTCGGTGGCTGCCAAGCCTTTATCCTTCATGTCTTCGGCTGCCTGAGCGCGCAATTCTTCGCGCTCGCGCAAATAATCTTCCGTGGTCCGGGTCGCGGGCCGTGCTGCCCCGGCAAGTGGGTGTTCGTCTTCTTCGGCCATAGCGAACACGCGGCAATTGTTGCACATCTTCAGCCGCTCCGTGCCGCCCTTGTCCTGGAACATGGGGTGCCCTTCGAGCTTTTTCACCATATTTTCGATGGTTGAGCGTGTACCGAACGGTTTGCCGCATTTTACACATTCAAAAGGCTCTTCTTCTTTGATCACTTGCGCGCTGCGGGCGTCGGCCAGGAAGCTAAGCCGGGGGGCCAGTGAAATGACTTTTTCCGGGCAGGTGTTCTTGCACAATCCGCACTGCACGCAGGCTTCTTCGGTGAAGCTGAGCTGCGGCTTGTCCTCGTTGTCCTTCAGTGCGCCTGTCGGGCACGCACCGACACAGGCAAGGCAAATGGTGCAGTTTTCCGTATCGATCAGGACAGCGCCGAAGGGCGAACCCCCAGGCAATTCCAGCACGTCGATCTTGTTGGGTGCTTTGGCATGTAGGGATGCCAGGGCCAGGCTCATGACCGAGCGTTTACGGCCCATGGGCAGGAAGTCGCCCACCGGCATGGGGGGCGTTGTTTTTATGGCGTAGAGGATTTTCTCAATCTCGCTCGGGTCCTGCTGATCGAGGATCAGGGCATGACCGGTTCCGTAACCAAGCCCGTCGAAGACGGCGTCGGCCAGCGCCAGCTCGCTTTCCAGAACAGCTTTTTCATCGGCTTTGGAAGGCGGCAGCACAATCATCGTCCGCTCGGCGCCGAAGGCGGCGGATGTCAACAGAAAATCAAGCCCGATGCTGGTCACTTCGTTAACGGCAAAGGGCAGCACATTTGACGGCAGGCCATCCCCCAGCCGCGCCATGATAGCGATCATGTCTTCGCCGTGGCCAGCGTCATGAACGAGGATTTGCGGCCTGTCGCCGCCGGCATTGAGGTAGGTCCCCAAAATGGTCCGCAGGCGGGTGAAAAGCGCATCGCCCCCGGGCAGGTTATATTTTGCTGCCCCCGTCGGGCAGATGCTGGCGCAGGTTCCGCAACCGGCACAGATATGTACGTCAAACGCCACGCGGTCGTTTTTTTCGTCCGACGTAATGGCGCCGGTTGGGCAGTTGTCGATGCACCGCGTACAGCCGATGATGCCGGCGCTGGCGTGGGCGCACATAGTTTCATCGTAATTGATGTAGCGGGGTTTTTCGAACTCGCCGACCATATCGACTAATTCCAGCAGGGCGTCACCAACAAGGGCCGGGTTCTTGGGGTCGGGGTTGAAGTAGCCGTCGCGCTTTTCCGGCGCAGTGAACAGCGGCGTGGCGCCGCGAATATCCAAAATCAAATCACACACCGAGGTGCCGGTTTGACCAGCGCCGTCAAAGGCCAGCGATTGGCGGCACGACGCAGACGCGGTCGCGAAGTCTTCGATGGAAACCTGGAATTGCCCGAGATGCCCGATGGCGTCCGTGACCCGCCCAGTAAAGACGGGAATGTCCATCAGCGATGGCGGCGTTAGCGTTACGCCCGTTTCCAGCAACACGGTGACGTCGAGGCGGCTTGCCACTTTGCGGGCGGCGTCAATGGCGGTCTCGTCCTTGCCCAATATCAGCAGCACCCCTTTCGAGATCATGTTGACCGACGTGGTGCCTTCGATATCGAGCGCCGCTTCTGCCAGCAGTGCCGCCATTTTCGCGGTGGCCGGGGATTTTTTCGTAGCGTCCTTCGACCAACCGGCTTTTTCGCGGATGTTGGTGAAGCGGACCTTAGGCTGGTTGGTTTTTAATTCGTCGAGCGTCTCTAAAAAAACCGGTGCTTCTTGCGTGCAGGCGACCAGCAACTGTTCGTTGCTTCCTGCCAAACGCTGGAACTCCTCGATCTGGGTGCGGCATAGGTGGCTGGCGACATTGACAGAGGCGTCCTTGCCAGCATCAGAACTGCACGCTTTGGCCAGGGCCTTGCCGTCAATATCCATCGTGCCCTCGCAATTACATACGAGGACTTCTTTATTATTCAGCTTCATCGAAAGCCTCTCTCCCAGGTGGGGCGGGAGGCACTTATCCTCCGTCCCTGGCGCCGGGGGCCTTACGCAACCCCGGACCGTCTTATTGATATTTCTTCGTTACCGTTATTTAAGGCACCAGCGCCGGATTGTCCTGCTTTTTTTCAATTCTTCGAGAGGACTGCGGTAATAAAAGCAGTATAATGCATATTAAAGCAGTTTCTTTGCAGGGATAAAAATGAAGGGAACCCCTTGAGCCAGTTAATGACGACCCATGAGGTGGCGGAGTATCTGCGTATTAAGGAGCGCAAGGTCTATGATTTGGTGCGCCAAAAGCGCATCCCGTGCACGCGCGTTACCGGCAAGCTGTTGTTTCCGAAAAACCTGATCGACGAATGGGTGGGCCAGGGGACGGCGTTTCCCGACCAGCGCCCTTCTGCGCGTCCTGCGGCGCTCCCTTCTGCGCCACCCGTCGTCGCCGGCAGTCATGATCCGTTGCTGGATTGGTGCTTGCGCGAATCGGGCTCGGGGCTGGCGATGATGCCGGGCGGCAGCCTCGACGGGGTGCGGCGTCTGGGCAACGCAGAAGCCATGCTGGCGGGCATGCATGTGTTAGAGCCCGAAACCGGCACCTATAACCAAAGCTTGTTAGAAGAAACATGCCAAGGCTTAGGCGTCGTCCTGATCGAATGGGCGTGGCGGCAACAGGGTATGGTATTGGCCGCGGGAAACCCGTTGGCGATCAAACAGGTTTCCGATCTCAGGGATAAAAAGGCCCGCGTGATCGTCCGCCAGCCGGACGCCGGCAGCCGCATCCTGTTCCGCCACTTGCTGGCCGAGGCGGGGATGGCAGAAGAGGACCTGGATATCCTGGACGCGCCGGCCAGCAGTGAAACGGACTTAGGGCTGGCCATCGTCGAAGGTAAGGCCGATGCCGGACTGGCGGTGGAGACGGTGGCCAGGCAATACCGGCTGGATTTTTTAGGCCTGCACCGGGAACGCTATGACTTGGCAGCGTTCTGATGGTCGAGTCCGAAGCGCAAGTCCTGTCCGAGCAGACCATGCTCGGCGCGGTCGTGTTCGGTCATGAGCAAATGCAGACCGCGATTGCGGCGATTCAGGAGCTCGCATCGGAAGCCGGAAAGCCGGCCTGGGAATGGGCGCCGCCGGAGGTTGATCCTGCGTTGATCGAAGCCGTTGCCGCCCAGGCGGAATCGGGGCTGATAGAAGCCTACACCATCAAAGACAAGCAGGAACGTTACGCCAAAATCGGCGACATCAAAGCGGCGGCGGTCGAGACGCTCAGCGGCGGCGAAGGCGCTGCGTGGAAAGGCGACGCGGTCGGCGGGCAGTTCGGAAAACTGGAAAGCCG
>JAZFSL010000184.1:0-3009 GCA_036446135.1 Rhodospirillales bacterium
GGAAGCGCTTGCGCAGTTCCGGGTCTTGCGTGGCGACGCCGACGGGGCAGGTATTGAGATGGCATTTACGCATCATGACGCAGCCCTGGGAAATCAGCGCCGCCGTGGCAAAGCCGAATTCATCGGCACCCAACAGCGCCCCGATGACGACGTCGCGCCCGGAGCGCAGTCCGCCATCCACCTGTACAGAGATGCGACCGCGTAATTTGTTCAGCGTCAACGTCTGGTGTGTTTCCGCCAGTCCGATTTCCCAGAACGAGCCGGCGTTCATAATAGACGTCAACGGGCTGGCCCCGGTGCCGCCGTCGTTGCCCGAGATGGTGACGTGATCGGCATGCGCTTTCGACACACCAGCGGCGACAGTACCGACGCCGACTTCCGATACCAGCTTGACGGAAATGCGGGCCTTGGGATTGACGTTCTTCAAATCGTGGATCAGTTGCGCCAGATCCTCGATGGAATAGATGTCGTGGTGCGGCGGTGGCGAGATCAGCCCGACGCCGGGGGTCGAATAGCGGATGCGGGCGATCCATTCATCGACCTTGTGACCCGGCAACTGCCCACCCTCGCCGGGCTTCGCGCCTTGCGCCATCTTGATCTGAATGTCGTCGGCATTGACCAGGTATTCTGTCGTCACCCCGAAGCGTCCCGACGCCACCTGTTTGATGGCCGAGCGCATGCTATCGCCGTTTTCTTTGACGATGTAGCGCTGCCGGTCTTCGCCGCCCTCGCCGGTATTGGACTTGGCACCGATCCGGTTCATGGCGATGGCCAGATTGGTGTGGGCTTCCCACGAGATCGAGCCGAACGACATCGCCCCGGTGGCAAAGCGTTTGACGATTTCGCTGGCCGCCTCGACCTGGTCCAGGTCGAGCGCCACACCGGCGCGTTTAAGGCGGAACAGGCTGCGCAGGTTGCGGGCCCGGCGGTCGCGCGCGTTGACCTTGGTGGTGAAGGCCTTGAAGTGCTTGTAATTGCCGGACCGCACCGCGTGTTGAAGCGCGCCGACGGTTTCCGGAGTCCACATGTGTTCCTCGCCGCGCAACCGGAAGGCATATTCACCGCCGGCTTCCAGCGCGTTCGCTAACACCGGGTCGTCACCGAAGGCGGCTTTGTGGCGGCGGATGGTTTCGCGGGCGACTTCGGCCAAACCGATGCCTTCAATGGTCGTTGCCGTTTTGGTAAAATACTGTTCGATGAATTTGGAGTTCAGGCCGACGGCGTCAAAAATCTGCGCCCCGCAATAGGACTGATAGGTCGAAATGCCCATCTTCGACATGACCTTCAAGATGCCCTTGCCGACAGCCTTGACGTAGCGCGCATGCATATCTTCTTCCGTCATCGGATTGGATAGTTCATAGCGCATGGCCGACACCGTATCGAAGGCCAGATAGGGATTGATGGCCTCGGCCCCATAGCCCGCCAACAGACAGAAATCATGTACCTTCTTGGCCTCGCCGGTCTCGATCACCAGGCCGACTTCGGTACGCAGCCCTTCGCGGATCAGGTGATGATGGACGGCAGCAGTGGCCAGCAATGACGGGATCGACACTTTATCAGCGTTGATGGATCGGTCGGACAAAATCAGGATGTTGTGGCCCTGGTGCACGACATCGGCGGCACGGGCGCATAAATATTCCAGCGCCGGGGCCATGCCGTCGGCGCCGTCTTTGGCCAAATAGCAGGTATCCAGGGTGTAGGTGCGAAATGCTGAATCGACCAGGTGCTCGATGTGGCGGATTTTTTCCAGATCGACGTTGGACAGAATCGGCTGGTGCACTTCCAGGCGTTTGTGGTCGCCGCCGGTGGAAAGATCCAAGAGGTTGGGGCGAGGGCCAATGAGCGACACCAGCGACATCACCGATTCTTCGCGGATCGGGTCAATGGGGGGGTTGGTGACCTGGGCGAAGTTCTGGTGAAAATAATCGAACAGCATTTTAGGCTTGTCTGAAAGCACAGCGGGCGGAATGTCCCGGCCCATGGAACCGATCGGGTCCTGGCCTTCAATCGCCATCGGGCCTAAGAAGAATTTCAGATCTTCCTGGGAATAGCCAAACGCCTGCTGGCGGTCCAACAGCGTCTTCGGGTCCGGCGGCATGGCGGCAACCTCGGACGGCAGGTTTTCCAGCTGATACTGGGTGTCGTTTAGCCAGGTCTGATAGGGCTTAGCCTGGGCCAATTCTTCCTTGAGTTCGCTGTCATCAATGATGCACTGCTTTTCAAGATCGATGAGCAGCATCTTGCCGGGCTGCAAACGCCATTTTTTAATGATGCGTTCCTCCGGCACCGGCAACACGCCGACTTCTGATCCCAGCACGACGATATCGTCATCAGTAAGAACGTAGCGCGACGGGCGCAATCCGTTACGGTCCAGGGTCGCGCCGATCTGGCGGCCATCGGTAAAAGCAATCGACGCCGGTCCGTCCCAGGGTTCCATCAGGGCCGCGTGATATTCGTAAAATGCGCGCCGGTCGTCGTCCATGAGCGGATTGCCGTCCCAAGCTTCGGGGATCATCATCATCATCGCGTGGGCCAGCGAATAACCACCCGCGACCAGCAGTTCCAGCGCGTTATCGAACGTCGCCGAATCCGATGCGCCGTCGCCGATCAGCGGCCATAATTTTTCCAGATCATCACCCAGCATTTCCGACTTCATGGAATGGCGACGGGCCTGCATCCAGTTGATGTTGCCGCGCACGGTGTTGATTTCGCCGTTGTGGCACATGTAGCGGAACGGTTGCGCCAACGGCCACGACGGAAAAGTGTTGGTGGAAAACCGTTGATGCACCAATGCCAAAGCCGATTCGAACCGGTCGTCATTGAGGTCCAGGTAATACTTGTCCAAATTCGGCGCCAGCATCATGCCTTTGTACAAAATGGTACGCGCCGACAGGGACGTAATGTAGAAATGCCCGATGTCTTCGATGTCTTCGTCCCAGACCAGATGATGGGCTTGTTTGCGAAGCACGAACAGCTTGCGTTCAAACGCGTCGGTGTCGGTACAGTTTT
>JAZFSL010000185.1:0-2964 GCA_036446135.1 Rhodospirillales bacterium
TCATGCGATCGCCGGTGGTAAAGAAATGCGCCATGACCACGGTCGCCAATGGCATCACCGCCATCAGGATCGCCGCCAAGCCGCTGTCGATCCGCTGCTCGCCCCAATTAATAAGGGTAAAAGGCAGGCCGTTACCGATAACACCGAGGAAAAAACAATAGATCCAAATGCGCCAACCCCGCGGCAGGCCGTGGCCCTGCAAGCGCGCGAACCCCGAAAGCACCACGGCGGCCAAAACCACCCTGGCAGTCGCCAGGCTCAACGGCGGGATGCTTTCGATGCCGATCTTGATGGCCATAAACGACGAGCCCCAGATCAGGGACAGAAGCAGCAACAGGGCCAGGTGGCGAACCATTAAATCTTGTAATAATCCCGATACCATTCGACGAGGCGGGGCAAGCCTTGGTCAATTTCCGTAGAAGGCTTGAAGCTTAAGTCTTTTTGGGTCTCGGTAATGTCGGCGAAGGTTGCCGGAACATCACCGGTTTGCATGGGCTGGAAATCTATTTCCGCCTTCAGGCCAAGCGCCTCTTCAAGGATCGAAATAAACCGCATCAGCTTTTCGGATTTATTATTGCCGATGTTGTAAATCTTGTAAGGGGCCTCCCCTTCAGCTGCGCTGGGCGGATGGTCGAGGCAAGCCAGCACGCCGGCAACGATATCGTCGATGTAGGTGAAATCGCGTTCCATTTCACCGTTGTTGAAAACCGGTATCGGTTCGCCCGCGATAATTTTGCGGATAAAAATAAACGCCGCCATATCGGGCCGCCCCCAGGGTCCGTAGACGGTGAAAAACCGCAGCCCCGTCAATGCCATCCCGTAGACATGGGCATAGCTGTGCGACACCAGTTCCATGGAACGCTTGGTTGCGGCATAAAGCGACAGCGGTGTATTGACGGGGTCGGACACGGAGAACGGCAATTTGGTATTGCCGCCATAAACGGAACTCGACGACGCATAGACAAAATGCTTCAGGGTATCAATTTTTCGGCATGCCTCTAACAAGACCAGGTGGCCTTCCACGTTGGCCTGGGTATAGGCATAGGGGTTGACCAGGGAATACCGGACCCCGGCCTGGGCGGCCAGATTAATAACCCCGGTAATGTTTGCGGTGCGCCCGATCAAATCATCGACGGCGTCGCGGTCCGAGATATCCAGGCGATGAAACTGGAAGCCTTTCCTTTTAGTAAGGGTTTCAAGCCGCGATTCCTTGAGGGAAACATCGTAATAATCATTAAGGTTATCGACACCGATTACCTCTTCGCCACGATCCAGCAGGGCATGCGAGGTGTGAAAGCCGATAAATCCGGCGGCGCCGGTAATCAAAACCGTCATGAGCGTAACATCCGGAACTCTGCCTTAAGGAACCCCCGTATACCCGCTCAGGAATGAAAAAGAAATTAAAAGCCGTGCCGAGGTTTTTATTATTGGGAAACGTCACCCTGACCTGCCAGAGATATCCCATCGGGTTGCGCTATCTTTTTTAGGTCCTTCGCTGGATTAGTTCAATACTGTAATATTGTAAGAAAACCGGCCCCGTAATACCCTTCCCCCCCTACGCTGACAAAATAGCATCCGGGAAACACCGATGCCGCTGGCACAAGTCACGCTCGACGACAAATACACCGCCACCAAGGACCGGGTATTATTGACCGGGACCCAGGCGTTGGTGCGCCTTGGCTTGATGCAGCGCCGCCGGGATTTGGCGGCGGGCTTGAACACGGCAGGCTACGTGACCGGCTATCGCGGTTCACCCTTGGGCGGCATTGACCGGGAATTCGGCCGCGCCAAGCCCTTCCTGGACGAACACAAAATCAAATTTCATCCCGCCGTCAACGAAGACTTGGCCGCAACCGCGCTTTGGGGAAGCCAGCAAGTGAACCTGTTCGAAGGTGCGCACTACGATGGCGTTTTCGGCATCTGGTACGGCAAGGGTCCGGGGGTCGACCGCTCCGGAGACGTCTTCCGCCATGCCAATTTTGCCGGAACGTCTCCTTTCGGCGGCGTCCTGGCGCTGGCCGGGGATGACCCGGCCTGCAAGTCATCCACCGTGCCGAGCCAAAGCGAACATGCATTGATGGATGCTCATATCCCCATCCTTAACCCGGCCAATGTCCAGGATGTTCTGGATTTCGGTCTCTACGGTTTGGCCATGTCCCGGTATTCGGGTTGTTGGGTGGGTATGAAGTGCATTACCGACAACGTCGATTCGACGGCAAGCGTGGATGTCTCCTCGGAAAGGGTGCATATCAAACTGCCAACCGATTTCGACATGCCCGACGGCGGATTGAATATACGCTGGCCGGACCCGCCACTAGATCAGGAACACCGCCTGCAACTTCATAAAATCTACGCCGCCCTGGCCTTCGCCAAGGCCAACAACCTTGACCGGGTAACCCTGGATTCCCTGAAACCCCGTTTCGGCATTATTTCCACCGGAAAATCCTATCTCGATGTCTTGCAGGCGCTCGATGATTTGGGCATCGGGGAGGAACAGGCCCAGGAAATTGGCCTGCGGCTGCTCAAGGTCGCCATGCCCTGGCCGCTGGAAAAAGAAGGCATCCGCCAATTCTCCGAAGGCCTGGACGAAATTCTGGTGGTCGAAGAAAAACGCGCAGTCATGGAAAACCAGATCAAGGAACAACTGTACAACTGGCGCGCCGATGTCAGGCCCCGGGTAGTCGGAAAGTTCGATGAACAAGGTAACTGGATCCTTCCCTCTGCCGGTGAACTAACCCCGGCCCGCATCGCCCGCGTTATCGCCGCCCGGATCGGCAATTTCAAACTCAGCCCACCGGTCAAAAATCACATCGGGGCGCGCCTGAAGTTCCTCACCGACAAGGAAAAATCGCTGGAGGCCACGGCCACCGGTCGCGCACGCATTCCGTATTTCTGCTCCGGCTGCCCGCACAATGTATCAACCAATGTCCCCGAAGGCTCCCGCGCGCTGGCCGGCATCGGTTG
>JAZFSL010000186.1:0-4740 GCA_036446135.1 Rhodospirillales bacterium
GTCACTTGATTGGCTCATTGTGAAATCCAACGCCCAAATAGCCTCAACCCCCCGCGAATCTCCATCCGAAGGCAGTGTGAAAATAGGCTTGTCCAGGGGCGTTTAGTAGAGAAATAGTGGAGACAGGTGAAGCCGTTAATAGATAACTAATTGAAAACATTGGCGTCCCCTACGGGACTCGAACCCGTGTTTTCGCCGTGAGAGGGCGATGTCCTGGACCGCTAGACGAAGGGGACGTCTGGGGTTGTGCTTTCAATCTTAGCCGAGGCCATGGCGGCGCGCAAAGCATCAACCACCGGCATGGCCTTTCGCCGCCTGGATGAAGGCGTCGACGTCTTGTTCCGTGGTGACGAATGAGCAGACCAGCCGGATGGTGCTGTCGCCGCCGCGCTCGTAAAACAGAAATCCGTCCGCCTTCAGGCCCTCGATGACATTGCCGGGCAGTTGCGGGAAGACGATGTTGGCTTGCACGGGGCGGCTGATTTTGCAGCCCTCGATGGCGGCCAGGCCGTCGGCCATGCGGGTCGCCATGGCGTTGGCCTGGGCAGCGTTGCGCTTCCACAATTCATCGCTGATATATGCGTCCCATTGCACGGACAACAGCCGCATCTTGGAAAATAAATGGCCGCCGCGTTTGCGCCGATAGCCGAAATCCTTACCCACATCCTTGTCGAAGATAACCACGGCCTCGGCCGTCAGCGCGCCGTTTTTAGTCGCGCCGAAGCTCAGCAAATCAACGCCCGCCTTCCAGCTCATTTCGGCCGGCGTACAGCCCAGCGTGACAATGGCGTTGGAAAAACGCGCCCCGTCCATGTGCAGCTTGAGGCCGTGTTCCTTGCAGACGGCGGAAATCGCCTTGATCTCGTCGAGGCTGTAAACCGTGCCGCCTTCGGTCGCCTGGGTAATGGAAACGCCCGCCGGCTGCGCATGATGAATGTTGCCGACGCCGGCCTCGGCAATGGCGGCCAACAGGGTTTCGGGCGCAATCTTTCCGTTTTTGCTGGGCAGGGTGATCAGCTTGGCGCCACCGGAAAAGAATTCCGGCGCACTGGCTTCGGTGTCGTTAGCATGCGCGCCGACATGACAGAAAACCACCCCCCAGGGCGGCGTGATCGCCGAGATGGCCAGGGCATTGGCCGCCGTTCCCGTATTGACGAAGTAAACGTCCGCATCGGTGTCAAAGACCTTGGCCACCTTGGTCTCGGCGGCCAGGGTTACGTCATCCTTGCCGTAGGGCATCAACGCATCTTCGTTGCCATCCACGATGGCGGCGAGGATTTCCGGTGCGGCGCCGGTGGTATTGTCGGAAGCGAAGTTCAAGGGAGTGTCTCCTTATTGTGTCACCATTTCCATCGGGTGAAATTTTTTTGTGTCTCCGTCAAAACGATGCGCGGTGATGTCACCGGCTTTGCCGTTGGGGACGGCGACGATAACCCAGATGTGGCCCAGATAAAATGCCGATTGACGATCGGTCTCTGATGGCGCTGCGTCGGCGCCAGGGTGAGAATGATAATTGCCGATAATTTGTTCCGGACCGCTGCCGAGTTCACGCATCAAATCGAACTGAACTTTCGCATCTATGAGGAAACGGTCTTTTCCGTCTCCCTCGACTGTATTGGGGCTGGGCTCGACGCGGGTGAGGATGAATGATCCGGGGCTTTCCTCATGACCGACCAGCAACCCACAACATTCCCTGGGGTGCGCCGCTTCGGCGGCGGCGATGATGGCCGCAAGCAAAGGGGTGGGGGTTTTGATCATTTGCCGGGATGGATGGTCCCGACAATACGCCCGGTCGTGATATCAACGACGACGATGCGATTGCACGCGCTATTTGGTCCAATAGTCAGATAGGCACGGTTGGCATCGGGACGGACGCGGGTAATGAGGCAGCCTTCGGGCAGGTCGAGGCTGAGAACGCCGAAAGGAGTTGTCGCTGAGGGGGCGGGGTCCGCCGCCGGGGCGGAAGAAAATAACCGCCACCCTGGGTCCTGGGATTTCTGATATAACCCATAGGCAAGTAGGCCGCCGGCGAGCACGATTAACACTCCCAGACCGATGACGGTGCCTTTCAGCAATTGCATGTTGGCCTCCGGGCCGCTATCTCAGGTTTCGAAAACAGGAATGATTTAAAGTGAGTAAGGCAACCACATACACCCTGAACGTCTCGCAAGACAAGGCCGGGGTGCGCCTTGATGTGTTTCTGGCCGAAACCCTGCCGGACATGTCTCGAAACCGCCTGCAGGCCCTGATCCGTGACGGCCATGTGGAACGGGATGGCAAGCCGGTTACGTCTCTGTCGCGCAAGGTTAGGGACGGGGAAACATATGGCGTTATCGTGCCCGAGGCCCGGCCCGCCGTTCCCCAAGCCCAGGCGTTGCCCATCAACGTCGTTTATGAAGATCAAGACCTGATCGTCATCGACAAACAACAGGGCCTGGTGGTGCATCCGGCGCCGGGGCATATGGACGGAACGCTGGTCAATGCCTTGCTGGCCCATTGCGGGGACAGCCTGTCGGGCATCGGCGGCGTTACCCGGCCCGGCATTGTGCATCGACTCGACAAGGACACTAGCGGGTTGATGGTGGTGGCCAAGAACGACGCCGCCCACCAACACCTCGCTCGGCAGCTGGAAACAAGGACACTCGAGCGCCGCTACAAGGCGCTGGTCTGGGGCATGCCGATGCCGGCCAAGGGAGAAATCGAAGGCGCCATCGGCCGCAACCCGGCGAACCGCAAAAAAATGGCGATGGTGGCCAGGGGCGGAAAGTCGGCGAAGACGGGTTACAAGGTCATCAAGCGCGTCGGCAGACTGGCGTCGTTGGTGGAATGCAAATTGTCGACGGGGCGCACGCACCAGATCCGGGTACATATGACCCATCTCGGCTATCCGGTCATTGGGGACCCGCTTTACGGCGGCGGTGCCGGTAGGCGGTTAAAAGGCGCTCCAGACGACGTAAAAGAATATTTGAAAAGCCTTAAACACCAAGCTCTTCATGCTTTTTTTATTGCTTTTAACCACCCTGCAAATGGGGATGTTCTTCAATTAAAATCTGAATTACCCTTGTACTTCAAAGAATTAGAAGATTTCTTCGGAGACTTTTAGGCGTCATACGGTTGTATTCTAATACTTGAGGTTTTTAATAAGGTATTGTAGGCTCTTTCCCCAAGTAACGGTGTCCGGTAAGGGGACTTGGCGGACTAAGAAGTAGGAAAGAGCGACTATGGCGACTGCGTATCAGAATTTGGATTTTTCCCCGGACCAGAACCTATCCCGCTACCTTCGGTACATTCGCAAATACCCGATGCTGGAAGCCGGCGAAGAATTGCGGCTGGCTAAACGCTGGCTTGAAAAACAAGATCCCGACGCTGCCCATCGGATGGTCACCAGCCACTTGCGCCTGGTCGCCAAGATCGCCATGGGATTTAGGGGCTACGGCCTGCCGTTGGGCGAGTTGATCAGCCAGGGCAATGTCGGCATGATGCAGGCCATCAGCCGGTTTGATCCGGAAAAAGGGTTTCGCCTGTCGACCTACGCCATGTGGTGGATCAGGGCGGCGATACATGAATACATTCTGCATTCGTGGTCGATGGTGAAAATGGGCACCACGGCGGCGCAGAAAAAACTGTTCTTCAACTTGCGCAAGATGAAAGGCCAGATTCAGGCCCTGGAAGAGGGCGATTTGAAACCCGACCACGTCACCAAAATCGCCACCCGCCTGAAGGTGTCGGAAACCGAAGTCATTAATATGAACCGTCGCATGACGGGTCCGGATCAGTCTCTGAATGCGCCGGTGCGCGGCGATAGCGAAGGCGAGTGGCAGGACTGGCTGGTTGAAAAAGGCGCCGATCAGGAAATGGTTCTCGGCGAACGCCAGGAATTGGGCTCGAGACGCAAGCTGTTGGCGTCGGCGATGGGCGGGTTATCTGACCGCGAACGCCACATTCTGTCGGAACGCCGCCTCCGGGAAGCGCCGGCGACGCTCCAGAACCTGAGCGAACGCTACGGTATTTCCCGTGAACGGGTCCGTCAGATCGAGGTCCGGGCGTTTGAGAAAATCCAGAAATCGATGAAAAACGCGGTCATTGATCAGCACATTAATTAGGAAATATCCCCAAGGAACATCCAAAAATTCTCCAAGCGGGCCCCCGGGCCGGCAAGACAGTGTGAGGGAGATACTTCAACCAGGCACGCGAGAGAGGCCCGGTATTTTTTTGGCTAAAGGGAAACCTGGAACGCCAAATGGCTTGTTATGGCACGGCGGCGACTTAGCCGATGCCGATGGGGCCGATGCCGACAGGGCTGATGTCGACGGGTTCCACCGCTTTGGTGACGCCTTCGCCCCACTCTTCGATGATCGTGGACTGGGTTTCCCTGAGTTCAACAACTCGGCGCTGCGACATTACGGAAAGCAACGAGGTCACGACGGGGGACAGTACAGGCTCCCCTACCTCCGCTTCTATGGGCGATTCTGCCATTATTTATTACTGTTCGGCTTCTAGCCGACAATGCTGTTGATTTTAGGAGCCAATTTTTTGAGAAACAACGGGTTTTCAACCGGTCATTGATTAATTTTGGGTAAAAAGGCCAAAAAATATCAAAAACACTGCAAATAAGCCGGATAAAACCTGTTTTTAGCGTTAATCGGCGAAAGGGTCCTGCACCAGAACCACGTCCTCGCGGTTGGGACTGGTCGATAACAGGGCCACTGGGGCATCGATGATTTCTTCGATACGGCGGAT
>JAZFSL010000187.1:0-14634 GCA_036446135.1 Rhodospirillales bacterium
GTGAAAGAACGGCTGCAGAAAATGGACGCAGCCTTGGAAAACTTGTCCTTTTACGCCTGCACCAACACCGTGGAGCGCATGACCAAGGCGGAAGGCAAGGAACCGGTGCTATTCCCCGAAGTAAAAATGGTGCTGGCCGGTATCCCCGAAATTATCGAATTGCAGCGCGCCGGTTGGACCTACATCAAGCCCTAGAACAGCCCATTTGCCTGTTGCACGGCGCGAACATATTCGACGATGGCGGAAAGCTGCGCTTCGGTGATGCCCTTGACGGGTTTCATGTGGCCGACATCATTGATCTGCTGCATCGTCGCTTCGCGGGCTATTTCGATATCGCTTAATGTTCTTCCCCCTGGGTTTGGCTGCCTTTTATCCAGTGCCGCGCGGGCGGCTCTTTTGCGTATCATAAAATGGCCTCGGCACGGTTCACACGTTTGTAAATCGTCCGGTTTTAAATTTAGATCAAGGCAAAAATGATATGTTGGAAATCATTTTTTGCCACATTTCTGAAACGGTTTCGCTTTGTGTGACATGAATGCGAGGTGAACAGGATGTAAACGGGTATGAAGTCCGGTAAAGTCTGACTCTCGTGGGAAAACCCCTTTATTCAAGCCAAGAAAACGGAAGTATTTGATGTTCTATAAACCCGGCGAACCACATGGGCTGCCCCATGATCCCTTTAACAGTTGTGTCGTGCCCCGGCCCATCGGCTGGGTATCGACGTTGGCGCCGGACGGTACGCCCAACCTTGCGCCTTACAGCTTTTTCAATGGCATTGCCTACAAACCGGTAATGGTGATGTTCTCGTCTACCGGCAAGCAGCCGCACGGCCCCAAGGACAGCATTTACAACGCCGAAGCCACCGGCGAATTCGTCATCAACATGGTGACCTGGAATTTACGCGAAAAAATGAACATGACCAGCGCTCCGGTGACGCCGGAAACGAACGAGTTTGATATCGCCGGGATCGAGATGGAACCATCCGAGTTGGTCAAGCCACCCCGGGTCAAGGGCTCGCCCATCCACCTGGAATGCGAATACCTTCAAACCGTCGAATTACCCTGCGACACCGAAGGCGGGCGCAACGCCATGTGCGTCGGGCGCGTTTTGGGCGTTCACATCAAGGACGAGTACATCAAAGACGGCCTGATTGATATCGAACGCATCAAACCGCTGGGGCGCATGGGCTATCATGACTACGCGGTGGTCGATAAAATTTTCACCATGACAAGGCCCGGATGAGAGTAAATTATACCGATGACCGACCCAACCCCCGAAATTCCGCTGGAATTTCAGCCCGACCCCGCCGAGTTGTCGTTTGACCTCGATAAGGTTCTGGCGTCCATGGTGTCATTGCGCACGGATATTCCCGAAGACGCCTTTACGGCGCCGACGCTAGGCACGGAACGCCAGGGCCACGGCGTCGTCATTCGCGAAGGCGGCCTGATCTTGACCATCGGTTATCTGATCGTCGAGGCGGAACAAATTTGGATGATCGATTCCAAGGGCCGCGCGATTGCCGGACACCCCCTGGGATACGATCAGGAAACCGGGTTCGGGTTGATCCAGGCGCTCGACCCAAGCGGCCTGACGCCGGTTGAAATCGGCCGCTCGCACGACCTCGCCCAAGGCGACCCGGTAATACTGGCCGGTGCCGGGGGGCGTTCATTCGCCCTGCAATCGGAAATCGTTTCCGTCCGCGAGTTTGCCGGCTACTGGGAATACCTGTTGGATGAGGCGCTGTTTATCAGCCCGGCGCATCCTTTCTGGGGCGGCGGGGCGCTTTTCGGCATCGATGGCACGCTTCGCGGCATCGGCTCGCTCTACGTTCAAAACGCCATTAGCAATAATCAATACCAGGAAGGCAACATGGTCGTCCCCATCGACTTGTTGGCGCCTATTGTCGATGAACTGGCGACGACAGGCCAAACCACTCGGCCTGGGAGAGCGTGGCTCGGCATGTTCACGACCGAGGCCGCGGGCAAGGTCGTCGTCGCCGGATTATGGGATGGAGGCCCCGCCGAGCAGGCCGGCATCGAGGTCGGCGACCTGGTATTGGAAGTTGACGGCACGCCGGTCACCGGCATGGCGGATATGCTGCGCAATGTTTGGGCCCTGGGCGTACCCGGGGTCGAGGTGCCGTTGATTGTTTTTCGCGATCGCGGCGTCCGGGAAATCCGCATCACTTCTTCAAGCCGGTCGCAGTATTACAAACCCCCCCGAATGCACTAAAAGCCGGACAATCGGGGTCAACCGGAGGGCGTCCATGTCCCTGGTAAAACCATACAAGAAGTTAAAAAAACACCCCGGTTACCATAACAGCGTATGTCGTTATTAAATCGCTGGGTGTCAGGTTTTTGAGCTCAGCTCTTGTTCAAGGACTTTTCTTAGCGCATCGGGGATGGCCATGGGCTTATTGGTTTTCGGATCGAAGAAGACGTTGACGCTGCTGGCGGTAGCGACATTTTTCCCATCCTTGAACAGGCCGAAGCCGGTGGTGATGGACTTGTTGCCGATCTTGAGCAACCGGGCGCCGACATCGACGGCGCCGGGAAAATGCATTTCCCGGAGGTAATTAATTTCAACATTGGCGAGGATGTAATCGATATTGCCACCGCGGTTACGAAGCAAATCATCGATCAAGGCCACCCGGCCCTGTTCCACATAGGCCGCATACGCCACGTTGTTGATATGGCCCAAGTTGTCCTGATCGGAAAACCTGAGGCTGACCGGAGTCCAGCGTTGAAAGGAACCGGCGTCCGTCAAATCCGGCCCATCGGCAGAGTCATATTTCGGCGCCATTATTCAAAGAACCTCGCGGCTTCGCAAATCGGCGATTTCATCGGCACTGAAACCGAATTCCGCCAGCACCTCGTCCGTGTGCTGGCCCCGGTCCGGAGTCGCCACCCCGGTACGTGGCTGAAAACGGCTCATCCGGGCAGCCTGTCCGGAGACGTTGAAAGATCCTAGGTCGGGATGATCAATTGGATGCGCCATGCCAATATGTTTGACCTGCTCATCGTCGAATACCTGGTCGATGGAGTAAATAGGTCCGCAAGGAATGCCCGCTTCGTTCATTAACGCAATCCATTCGCTACTGGTTTTGTCACCCATCCGCTTGTTGATCTCTTCATTGACAGCGTCACGGTTTTCCGAGCGCTTCGGTCCGCTGGAAAATTCCGGCGTCGAAGCCATCTCGGGCGCATCCAGAATATTACATAAACGCTCCCAAATGGCATCGCCGGTAGCGGCGATATTGATGTGCCCATCGGATGTCTTGAAAACACCGGTGGGGATGGAAGTAGGGTGGTTGTTACCGGCCTGTTGGGCGACTTCTTCTTTCATCAACCAACGCGCCCCTTGGAAATCCAGCATCGTAATCATCGCCGCAAGTAACGATGTTTGCACCCATTGGCCCTCGCCCGAAATATCCCGTTCCAACAGCGCCACCATGGTGCCCAAGGCGGCGTAAAGCCCGGCCGAAAGGTCGGCGACAGGAATACCCGCGCGCACCGGCCCCTGGCCCGGAAGTCCGGTAATCGACATCAACCCTCCCATGCCCTGGGCGATTTGATCAAAACCGGGGCGTTTGGCATAGGGGCCATCCTGGCCAAAGCCGGAGATGCTGGTCAGAACGATGGCCGGGTTAACCGCCTTCAGGGTTTCATATCCGATGCCGAGACGATCCATCACGCCTGGGCGAAAATTTTCAACCACGACATCCGCCCTCTCAACCAGGCGTTTGAAAACAGCAACCCCGTCCGAGTTCTTCAGGTTCAGCGTCATGCCGCGTTTGTTACGATGGATGTTCTGATAATCGGGTCCGTCGCGAACCCCGCCCATGCCCTTGGAGGCATCCATATTTTCCGGCGCTTCGATCTTGATGACGTTGGCGCCCCAGTCGGCGAATTGACGCACCGCCGTCGGGCCGGAGCGCACACGCGTCAAATCAAGGACGGTAAAACGGGATAGCGGGCCGGTGCGTTCGGTCATGATTTAAATGTTCCGGATGATTGGTGTTGTCTGCTCAGACCCTAGCGCGCCCCGACCTAACGGGCAACAAGACGGTTGGGGCCTGAAAAAAGACAAAAAAAAACCGAGCCGCTTTGGGGGGCCCGGTGAAGGAGAGGTCGAAGTGAATATCGAGATCAATATCTGAAATTTTAATCAAATTCGCTGTGATGGTCGTCACAGTCGGCATAAAAAATTCAAAAGCACCCGTTTTTCACCATTTTTCAATGCTATTTTTTACCCCATTAGCGCCCAAAGCGCCTTAACCCAAGTTAAGTGGAACATTTTTCTCCCAAAGGCGTTCCTGGTGGGTGTTCCGGGGGACGGAATGGGCTATCGTCGTTCATGCTCGCACATAAACCAATCAAGGGACGGGCCAAAAATCAGACCAGGAGGAAAACAAACCATGACGACCAAGGATAACCTTAAAACAGGGGGGGAAATCCTTGTTGAATGCCTACGGGTCAACGGCGTTGAGCGGGTGTTCTGCGTTCCCGGCGAAAGCTATCTTGCTGCCCTTGACGCCTTCCACGACGTACCGGAAATCCAACTTGTCGTTTGCCGCCATGAGGGTGCGGCGGCGATGATGGCCGATGCCCATGCCCAACTGACGGGGCGGCCGGGAATCTGTTTTGTTACCCGCGGCCCCGGCTCCACCAATGCGTCCAGCGGTATTCATGTCGCGCACCAGGATTCGACGCCGCTGATCATGTTCATCGGCCAAGTCGCGCGCAACCACCTGGAACGCGAGGCATTTCAGGAAATCGATTACCGGCGCATGTTCGGTGAAATGACGAAATGGACCGGTCAGATCGACGACGAAGCCCGCGTCGCGGAATACGTCAGCCGCGCCTTTCATCAATCCCAGGCTGGGCGCGGCGGGCCTGTCGTTCTAGCCCTGCCCGAAGACATGCTGCGCGCCCGCACGGCGCCGGTCACGGTGGCGGCGGCAGCGATTGTCCAGGCTCACCCCGGCAGCGACGAAATGGCGCAATTGCAAGCGCTGCTCAAAAAATCCAAAAGACCCATGACCATCATCGGCGGTGGTGGTTGGGACGCGGCCGCGTGCGATGATTTCCGCAGTTGGGCCTCGGCTAACAATCTGCCCGTTGCCGTCACCTTCCGCTGCCAGGACAAGTTCGACAACGAACATGCCTGTTACGCAGGAGACCTCGGCGTAGGTCCGAACCCGAAACTGGTGGCGCGAGTGAAAGATTCCGACCTGTTGCTTGTCATCGGCGCGCGCCTGGGCGAAATGACGACCAGCGGCTATACGCTTTTGGACATCCCGACACCGAAACAACCCCTGGTTCACGTCTATCCGGGGGCCGAGGAGTTGGGCCGGGTATATCAGCCGGACCTCGCCATCAACGCCGGCATGAAAATATTTTTCAAGGTGCTCAAGGAAATGGCCCCCGTCAAGAATGGTTGGGCGAAATGGACCAAGGCTGCCCATGACGATTATCTTGCCTGGAACAGTCCGCCGGAAATTCCAGGACCTGTGCAAATGAACGAGGTCATCACTTGGCTCAACGGGCACCTCGATGACGACGCCATCATTTGCAATGGCGCCGGCAATTTTTCCGTTTGGGCCAACCGTTTTTACCGCTACCGGCGCTACGGCACCCTGATGGGATCGACCAGCGGCAGCATGGGGTATGGCATTCCGGCGGCGCTGGCGGCGAAGCTGGTGCACCCGGACCGCACCGTAGTCGCCTTTACCGGCGACGGCGATTTCATGATGACCGGCCAGGAACTGGCAACCGCCATACAGTACGGCGCCAATTTTATCATTCTGGTCGGCAACAACGGCATGCTGGGCACTATCCGCATGCATCAGGAACGCGATTACCCCGGTCGCATTTCCGCGACGGATCTGTTCAATCCCGATTTTGCCAAGCTGGCCGAATCTTATGGCGCGTTTGGCGCGGTGGTGGAAAAAACCAGCGATTTCCAGCCTACCTTTGAGGCCGCCCAGGCGTCAGGAAAACCCGCGGTTTTGGAAATACGTCTCGACCCGGAGGCCATTACCCCTATGATTACGTTGTCGGATCTGAGAAAGGCAGCGTTGGAAAAACAGAAGAACCGATAGAACTCATTCATGGCAAGACGGCTGATAAAGTTTCTGGCGGCGTTGGTGGTGATCATCATCCTGTCCGTTCCCATCACTGCCTTGTTGTTGGACGATGAAACATTCTCCTCCTGGCTCGGGGAGCTTTCCGTACCTGCGAAAAACGCCGAAGCCCTGCTCAAGCAAAAACGCTCCATCGGTATAACACTCGGCGAATACGTCAGCGACGCCTTCGGCGGCATAGAGGCGTTTTACTTCGCCGTCATGGGCCACACGGCACCGCAAAAACCAATGCGGACTGCCGTGCGGGGATCAAAACAGGTGGTTATCGACCTGCCGTCCCCGCCGACGACTACACCATCCGCCAAACCAGCCATCATCTCTTCCCCGCCGCCGCAAATAGAAGTCAGAAAGAAACAACCCGCCATTGCCCCCTCTGGCATTGCCCCCGCCGCCGCCACGACGCCTGCTGTTACCCCGCCACCCAAGAGGCCGGCAAAAAAATCAGTGGTGAAAGAACACAAGGTAACGCCACATACGGCGACCAATAATCCGCCCAGGAAAATTGCTCCTACCGCAGACCAGGACCGCAAACGGGGGCTTCTGTTTTACAAGGGGATCGGCGTCGACAAGGACTTCAAGAAAGCCGCCCAGTGGTTCCGCCGCGCCGCCAACAAGGGGCACGCCGGGGCGCAATATTATTTAGGTATCATGAGCTATTTGGGCCAAGGCATGGATTAGGATTACGCCCAGGCCGCGCATTGGTTTCAAAAGGCCGGTAAACAGGACCATGCCGCCGCCCAATACAACCTGGGCTTCCAGTATTACGAGGGCAAAGGAGTGGAAAAAGACAGCCTGCAGGCCTTTATGTGGATCGACCGTTCGGCCAACCTGGGTGATGAAAAAGCCATCCGGGCGCGCGATACCCTGCAAAAAGCCCTGCCCAGGGAAATCTTCAATCGCTAACCCCCCCTTGGCCTCTTTTAAGCACCGCTTCGCGGCGCATGATGTAGAGCACGCTGACGATCACAAACACTGCACCCGTTACCGTCCAGGTATCCGGTACATGGCCCCAGATGAGAAAGCCGAACAGCGCCGCCCAAATCATATTAAAATATTTGAACGGCGCCACCAGGGCCGCTTCGGCCAGACGGAAACATTCGATCAGCAAAAAATGTGCGCTGCCGACGAGAAACCCGCTTAACGCCATCAGGCCGACATCTTTGGCCGTCATCGGCGCCCAGCCAAAGGGCACCGTGGCGGCCCCGACAAGGACAACGACGCCGGTGGAAAAACACAACATAGATAACGACGTTTCACTGGTCGACAGCTTGCGCGTAGTGACATCCCGAAGCGCGCCCATCAGGCTGGCGCCGAGCGGGAACAGGCCCGCCCACTGAACCACGTCGCCGGTCGGGCGAACCATCACCAATACGCCCGTGAACCCGATCAGCACCGCCATCCACCGCCGCCAGCCGACATGTTCGCCCAACAACAACGGCGCCAGCACGGTAATGAACAACGGCCCGGCAAAGGTAATGGCGATGGCGTCGGCCAGCGGCAGGTAGCCTAGCCCGGTAATAAAAAGAAACGTGCTGGCAACCAGAAAAGAGGCGCGCAGTGAATGATTGCGCAAGCTGTTGATGCGCAGCACACCCGGCCCGCCGGACCGCCACACCAACAGCGATACTGGCAAAAACACAAAAATACCCCGCATGAACATGATCTGGCCTACGGGGAAATCCCCGGTCAGCCACTTGAGGACGGCGTCGTTGGTGGTCAACAGCGCCCCGCCCAACAGCATGAAGGCGATGCCCCGGCCGGGGGCAATGGAGGTTCCGGCGGGTCTTGTCATCAGGGACCGTACAGGGTCCAAACGATAAAGACGGCAGCGGCGATACCGGCAAGGTCAGCGGCCAGCGCCGCCACCAGGGCATGGCGGATGCGCCGGATCTGCACGGCGCCGAAATAAACTGCAAGCACATAGAAGGTCGTTTCCGTCGAACCCTGGAAGGTCGACACCAGATAGCCGACGTAGCTGTCGGGCCCGGTCGTCGGGTCTTGGATGATCGAGGCCAAAATGCCATAGGCCCCCGATCCGGATAGCGGTCGCAACAGCGCCATGGGAAGCGCGTCCGCCGGCAGCCCGACCAGTTCGGTCACGGCGCCCAAGGGCCCGATCAGCATTTCCAGAGCGCCGGACGTTCTAAACATGGCGACGGCGACGAGAATGGCGACCAGATAGGGAATGATCCTGAGCGCCACCTGAAACCCGTCCTTGGCGCCTTCGACGAAGGCTTCGTAGACATTGACCCGGCGCGCCACACCGAACCCCAGCAATCCCACCATCAACCCCGGAATGATCCAAGGCGCGATGCTGCGGCCATAAAAAATCGTCAGCGGCACCAGGCCCACGACCGCTCCCAACGCAGCCACCGATACCCAAAGCGGATAGGGCGCGCCCACATCTTCCATTGGCGGTTCTTCGATCTCTACCGCCGGGGCATGCTCGGCGACAACGGGCCCCACGGGCGTGACCGGCCAATAGCGCTGACATAGTTTGGCCATGATGATCGCCACCGTCGTCGAACAGATCGTCGCAAACAGAGTCGTCGGCACGATGCCGGCGGGATCAACAGAGCCGGCGGCGGCGCGAAGGGCGATGACCCCCGTCGGCAATATAGTCACGCTGGAAGTATTGATGGCTAAAAAAAGGACCATGGCGTTGGACGCCGTGCCGGGGCTGCGGTTGAGGGTTTCCAGTTGCTGCATGGCGCGAATACCGAACGGCGTCGCCGCATTGCCCAACCCCAACGCATTGGCCGCCATATTAAGGATCATCGAACCCATTGCCGGGTGCTCGGCGGGAACGTCCGGAAACAGCCGCACCATCAACGGACGCACGGTGCGCGCAATGACGATCAAAAGCCCACCCTCTTCCGCCACCTTCATCAGCCCCAGGAACAAAGCCATGACACCGACAAGTCCCAACGCCAAGGTCACCGATCCCGTCGCCCCGTCAATCATGGCCGTCGCCAGGTCCTGCATTGGGCCGTGCAGCGGAACCGCTCTATCCGTCGCGCCTGATGGTATCCAGGTCAATTGCCGGAACCCGGCAACAACGAAGGAAATCAAGACAATGGCGAAAAAGATGACGTTCAAGGGATTATCCGTCCAGCTATTAACGCTGATACCATGTTCTCAGCCCCAATGGCGACGTAAAAGGATGCCTTCAAGGCAATACCTCCAATAGTCGGTCGGGAAAATTGCTGAATACCCCCTCGACTCCCCATCCGTATAATTTTTCGGCGCGCGCCGGATCGCTGACATTAAAGGCGCGCACCGTGACCCCTTCGGCAATAATGGCACCAACCTGTTTTGGCGTTAGTTTGTTTTCCCGGCAATGAATAGCGGCAAGGCCAAGGTCGCAGATTTTTTGTTTCCAGCCTCGGGGAAGGTTGAAGACATTGAGCGCCAGGGCATATTCGGGCGCAATCCGTCGCACCACAGCCAGGCATTCTTCCTTGAAGCTCGACACTAGGGGCGGAGGCAGCGCCGCCGGCCATGTTTTTTTTAGCGCCCCGGCGATAATATCAGCCGTTTCCGCTTCCCGACCCGCACCCGGTTTTATTTCCACCACCGCGCCCATTCCGAGGCGCGTCAAAGCCGCCACGGCCTGTTCCAGGGACGCAACGCCCTCACCGGCAAACCCGGTCCCGAACCAGCCACCCGCATCCAGGCCTTGAAGATCGCCCCAGGACCAATCCGCCACGGCACCTTTGCCATCCGTCGTTCGCTCCAGCGTCTCATCGTGAAATAAAACCGGCACCCCCTCGGCGCTCAACTGGACGTCGAATTCGATCCAGAGAACGCCCAAGGCCGCCGCTTTTTCCAGCGACGCCAAGGTATTTTCCGGCGCGTATCCGGCGGCCCCCCGGTGACCGATGACCTTTGGCAGTACTGGGCGCAGGGTCTCCGCCATTGCCTTTTCCTTTAAAACAAGTTGCTCTCGGCTATTTTACCCATCAACCTGTTCGTGAATACGGAATTATGATTTGCCACCTGGAAAAAGACAGATGCCCGACGAAAACCTGAAAAAAATGGCGCTGGAATACCACCGTCTGCCGAGGCCTGGAAAACTGGCCATTATAGCGACCAAGCCGCTTAGCAATCAGCGCGACCTGGCACTCGCCTACTCGCCGGGCGTCGCTGCAGCGTGCGACGCCATCGTCGAAGACCCCAGCGAGGCGGCAACCTTGACGGCGCGCCAGAACCTGGTCGGCGTCATTACCAACGGCACCGCCGTCCTCGGCCTCGGCAACATCGGCGCGCTGGCGGCAAAGCCGGTAATGGAAGGCAAAGCCGTCCTGTTCAAGAAGTTCGCCGGCATCGACGTCTTCGATATCGAAATCGACGAAACCGACCCCGACAAGCTGGTCGAGATTATCGCCAGCCTGGAGCCAACCTTCGGCGCCATCAACCTGGAAGACATCAAATCGCCAGAATGCTTCACCGTCGAGGGCAAGCTGAGGCAGCGCATGAACATTCCGGTTTTTCACGATGACCAGCACGGCACCGCTATTGTCGCCGCCGCCGCCCTGATTAACGGCCTCGATGTCGTCGGTAAAAAGCTGGCCGACGTCAAAATGGTATCCTCCGGTGGCGGGGCTGCCGGAATCGCCTGCCTCGACCTTCTCGTCCATATGGGCCTGAAGGTGATAAACGTCACGCTGGTGGATATTGCCGGTGTCGTTTACGTGGGCCGGGAAGAGGAAATGAGCCCGGAAAAAGCACGCTATGCTCAGGATACCAGGGCCCGCACCTTGAATGACGTGATCGAGGGCGCCGACGTGTTTCTGGGTCTTTCCGCGCCGGGAATACTGAGCGGGAAGATGGTCAAAAAAATGGCGGGCAAGCCTTTTATCCTGGCACTCGCCAACCCGGACCCGGAAATTACCCCCGAAGAAGCCAAGAAGGCCAACCCGGACGCCGTCATCGCCACCGGCCGCTCCGATTACCCAAATCAGGTCAACAACGTATTGTGCTTCCCTTTTATCTTCCGCGGTGCGCTTGACGTCGGCGCCACCTCCATCAACGAAGAAATGAAGGCTGCCGCCGTTCAGGCGCTGGTCGATCTGGCGAAGGCGGAAAGTTCGGAAATCGTCGCCGAAGCCTATGCCGGCGAGGATTTGAAGTTCGGGCCGGAATATCTGATCCCGAGGCCTTTCGATTTGCGCCTGATTACGAAAATTGCCCCCGCCGTTGCTCGCGCCGCCATGGATAGCGGTGTCGCCACGCGCCCGATCGAAGACTTCGACGCCTACAACCAGAAATTGGCTCAATTCGTATTCCGCTCAGGCATGTTGATGAAGCCGGTCTTCGACCGGGCGCGCCAGGACCCGAAACGCTTGGTCATCGCCGAAGGCGAAGGCCAGCGGGTGCTTCGCGCGGCGCAGGTGATTGTCGATGATAACCTGGCCCGTCCGATCCTGATCGGGCGGCCCGATGTCATCGCCAGCCGGATCAAACGGTTGGGTCTGAGGCTGGAAATTTCAAAGCATTACGATGTCGTCAATCCGGAAAACGACCCCCGGTATGACGACTACTGGCGGGGCTATCATACCATCATGCAGCGCCGGGGCGTATCACCCGATGCGGCGCGCACCATCATCCGCACCAACACAACGGTAATCGCGGCGATGATGATCAAACGCGGCGAGGCCGACGCCATGATCTGCGGCACCTACGGACAATACCGCTTTCACCTGCGGCATGTCATGGACATCATCGGCAAGACCGAAGGTGTGCTGGATGTGTCCGCCTTATCGACCCTGGTCATGCCTAGCGGCACCTTCTTCATATGTGATACCCACGTCACCTACGACCCGACGGTGGAAGAACTGGTGGAAATGACCCTGCTCAGCGCCGAAGCGGTGCAAAGATTCGGCGAAACGCCGAAGGTGGCGTTGTTGTCGCATTCCAATTTCGGGTCCAGGGATACACCGTCCGCGGTAAAAATGCGCCAAGCCGTGCAATTGCTGAGTGAACGGGCTCCTGATCTGGAAGTGGAAGGGGAAATGCAGGCCGATGTCGCCCTAAATGAAGAATTGAGAAAACGGATTTTCCCACAATCCCGACTGACGGGGCAGGCCAACTTGCTGATTCTGCCGAACCTGGAAGCCGCCAACAACGCCTTCAATTTTCTTAAATCCTTAGGCGGAGGACTACCCGTGGGGCCGATCCTGGTCGGCTGTGCCAGCCCGGTCCATATCCTCACCCCATCGGTAACAGCCAGAGGCATCGTTAACATGGCCGCCCTGGCCGTTGTTGACGCGCAAACCCGAAAAGCGGATTAGGCGCCTTCAAACCTTAGCAAAGATCATCAAGGTCGACTTCCGCAATATCCAGTGTCAGATCGCTGGAAAGCGCGTTGACGACCCGTAAGCCGGCATCAAAATGATCCAGCGCCGGCGATGGAACACCCCTCATGGTGTTGAATTCCAACATCAGATAATTCTCGAAATCGTGCCTCGGTAAAAAGTCCATCTGCATTGGTCTTCTCCTTCAAGGTCGGATCGAGCCAATCTCGTCCCACTGAGTAAAACGCATACCCCGTGCCAAATTAAGCTGATTCCTAAAAACTATATTTAAACAATTGTTTTTAAAGTATTAATTTGATTCTATCGGGAGCGACCCCACGAAATTTTTCACTGTATGCCAGCATTTTTTCCCTGGGAAAGTGTGAAATATGCCGGTTCATCCGCCCCGCCCTCCTCCTTCCACTTGACCTTGGTCAAAGTCTCTCTATCCCCATTCCGCCTAAGATACTTCCATAGTCGCATTGATCTGCAAGGAGGAAGGGTAGTGTCGAAAATTATCAACGATCTCAGGAAAGACCACCAAAATCTGGCAAAGCTGTGGGACCTTCTTGGTCGTGAGTTGAAGGTTTTCAAGGAAGGAGGAATACCCGACTACGATTTGGTTGAAAGCATCCTCGATTACAATCTCAACTATCCGGACCTGTGCCATCACCCCAAGGAAAACCTGGTTTTCGAGAAGTTGATAAAACGCGACCCTGCCGCCGAAAGCGCCATCGGCAATCTGGAAAAAGAACACGAAAAACTGTCGTCGCTGACGTGGCGGTTTTCGACGGCGGTGGCAAACGTGTTGGAAGACGAACAATTGCCCCGCGAATGGTTCCTCGATGTGGCCAACGAATTCCTGAGCTTTTCGCGCAACCACATGCAGATGGAAGAAGTATTGTTTTTCCCGGCCGCCCTGAAAACGCTCACCGCCGAGGACTGGAATGACCTGGAAGACACCTACGAAAAGGTTGATGACCCGTTATTCAACGACCAAAAACAGGAAAAATACCAGGCGCTTTATATGGAAATTATGGACTGGGGGGAAATAATCAACCAAGAGGATTCTAGGGCGGCGACCATGTAGGAATTAAAAAAAAATTGCCGCTTAACTTTGGTCAAGGAAGCCAAAACGGGTTTTCCCTATGATCACAATACTCCGTGTCCCCCCCGGATAGAGGGGCGCCAAGCCTCTCGCCCCTAGACGACAAGCTTCCCTGTTTAACTTGCGGGACCTCCCTTGGTCCCGCTTTTTTCTGGAATCTAAAGGCCTACCGGTATTTCCAGCTCATCAACCAAACATTGCAGGCTGGGAATGTGGACGCGGCGTCCAGAAAATTGAGCGATGTTATCTTCTTCCAAGCTGCGGAGCGTCCGTGACATGGATTCCGGACGGATACCGATCATCGCCGCCATATCCTGACGGGACAGGGGCAGCTCCAGGTCCAATTCGCCGTTTTTCCCGGTAACCCCGTAGCGTTCCTTGAGCACCATCAGCAGATGCGCAAACCGTGCGCGGACAGGAAGCGTCGCGCTCTGCAATACTTTTTCCTCGGCCACATTAAGGTCGCTGGCGGCATGGCGAAGAAAGCGCAGGCCGAGCCCAGGATTCATTTGCAACAGGGATAGAACCGTTTGGCCGTTGATAAAACACAGCACGGATGGTTCCATTGCTTCTGCGCTGTTATTGTGTTCATCACCGGCCAGGAACGACCGATACCCCATGGTGTCTCCCGGATGGCTAATGCGAAGCAAAACTTCGTTGCCCTGAGTATCCATTTTACGAATCCCGATCAGCCCCCGTTCAATGCAATGCACGCCCCGGCATTCATCGCCTTCGTGGAAAATCATCTCTCCCGGCATGTATTCGCGGCAGACCTTGCCCTGGTCCACCACCTCCAACTCGTCGTCAGACAGCACGCACCATTCCGTCCGGCCACGGGTCTGGCAGGTAAAGCAATTGCCGCATTCGTAAGATTTTGGATCAACACCCATCCCGGGCAGCTCCTTTTTTAAACAGCTAAAAAAAACGTAATACGGGCCTATGGCGATAACAATGTCTTTTTCCGTCAATGCTTGATGAAGGTCAAGGTGGCTAAAAATCGGACGTTTTATGTTCAGCAATGGGATTAACTGGATACTTGAGCAGATGCGCAGGGATACACATCCTTCCAAAACGGCAGATAGCCC
>JAZFSL010000188.1:0-5826 GCA_036446135.1 Rhodospirillales bacterium
GGCGTGCTGCTTCGACCACGACGGCCGCTTTCATTGCGGCGACCTCAAGGAAATTCCGTTTATGGAAGCCTGGCATTCGGAAAAATTTCAGGACCTTCGGGCCGCCCACCTGAGCGGCGATGTCAGAAAGACCGTGTGTTCGTCTTGTGTGTCTTATGGCTAGGGGATAAAACAGGTGGCCTTAACCGGCCCTGGACTCCGGGTCGGCTTTTGCGCCAAGCACCCGGTCTGACGGGAAGACAACAGAGACCTTTGTGCCGTGGCCTAATTTGCTTTCGATTTTCATCGTGCCTTGGTGTTCCTCGACCGAGGGTTTCACCAGATAAAGGCCCAAGCCCGTTCCTTCATGATGCTTTTCTTGGCCGCAGGAAGCCTGGGTAAAGGGCTAAAACATTTTCTCGATCTTGTCTTCGGCGATGCCGATGCCGGCGGCGGAAAACTTCCGCGCCCTAAAATATCCATGTCTTATTCAGGGACTTTAGCCAAATTTTGAGGTGGGACAGTGTTTCCGAATGTTTTGCAATATGTCAGAAGATTTTTGTACGAATAGTCGGATTCTCAGGTTTTCGAAGGCATTTTGCTCAAAACGTAATGACGCGAACAATAAGGACAGACGATTTCACCAGCATTTTTCTCTGAAGCAGGAATTTTCAGATAGACTAACGGGTGCCCTAACGCGCCACCGCCACCATCACAGCCGATTGTCGAGGACGTTGCCTCGATGGTGCTTTCTTTCGTCATGATTTACCATGCCCTCACAAGTACGTTGACCAATCCGACTGGCCAATGATACCGATTGGCAGCTGACAATTAAACCCCGCCCTATCAACTCCCAGGGCACCCTCGCAGGCGTTGAGAGCCCCATGGACCCACAATCGGCCACCGACACGCCCAAGACGGCCAATCATCCGGATCCGGAATTCGCCATCGAAACCCTGGGGCTGTCAAAAACCTACCGGCCTGAGAAAAACGAAGCGCCGGTGCAGGCCCTGAACAATGTCTCGCTTAAAATTCCCAGGGGGTCTTTTTTCGGGTTGCTGGGTCCCAACGGGGCAGGCAAATCGACCTTCATCAATATCCTTGCCGGGCTGGTCAAAAAGACCTCGGGCGAGGCCCGCATTTGGGATTATGACATCGAAAAAGATATGCGGAACGCGCGCCTCGCCATCGGCATCGTGCCGCAGGAGTTGAACATCGACCCGTACTTCACGCCGCGCGAATTATTGGACGTGCAGGCCGGGCTTTACGGCGTCCCGAAAGCTGAGCGCCGCACCGAAGAGGTTCTCGACGCCATCGGTCTGGCCGACAAGGCAAATGCCTATACCCGGGCGCTTTCCGGCGGCATGCGTCGTCGGCTGTTGGTCGGCAAGGCGATGGTCCATTCACCGCCGGTGCTGGTGCTTGATGAACCGTCGGCGGGCGTCGATGTAGATATGCGTCGTCAGTTATGGCAACGGGTCAGCGACATGAACCGCAGCGGCACGACGGTGTTGCTGACCACGCACTATCTGGAGGAAGCCCAGGCGCTTTGCGACACCATCGCCATCATCGACCACGGCAACCTGATTGCCTGCCAATCGACGAAGGACCTGCTGGCCCGCCTCGACAGCAAGGAAATGATTATCCGTGTCGATCAAGATGTCGCGCAAATACCCGACACCCTTGATGGGCTGAAGATCGAGATCAGGAACGCCCGCGAGTTGATCGTTCTCTACCCGCCGTCAAAAATACATTCAGGCGATATCCTTCACCGGGTGCAGGCCGCGGGCCTTGGCGTCCTCGATATCTCGACCAAGGAGGCCGAGCTGGAAGACATTTTTCTCAACCTCACCGGAAAACCACGCCAATGAACACCGGCGTCAGCATGGCCCTGATAGGTCCCCTGGTGGCAGTCATGGCGACGGCCTGCGCACCGCTCCTCAATCAGCCGGGTAAAGCCATCCAAAAACCCCAACTCAGCGACGATCGTTTTATCGCCAATGACGGAGCAATTCTTCCGCTCCGCCGTTGGGGGCCTGAAAAGTCTCCTGCCCAGGCGGTGCTGATCGCGCTGCACGGCTTTAACGATTATTCGAATTTTTTTGACGAACCGGGCAAATTCTTGAGCCATCACGGCATCCGGTCATACGCCTACGATCAACGCGGCTTCGGCGCCTCGACGGGTCATGGGCTTTGGCCCGGCATTCAGGGCCTCACCGGCGACCTCAAGCAATTTACCCGGCTTGTCCGCGAACAGCATCCGGGCCTACCTCTGTACCTGTTGGGCGAAAGCATGGGCGGCGCCGTCATCATGGTCGCGGCAACCGACCCGGACAGGCCCCCGGAGGCCCTCAAAGCCGACGGCATTATTCTCGCCGCCCCCGCCGTCTGGGGCCGCATTACCATGCCCTGGTATCAGCGCCTGGCGCTGTGGCTGAGCGTCCGTATCATGCCCGGCGCCACCCTTACCGGACAGGGCCTGAGGATCATGGCGTCGGATAATATCGAAATGCTGAAGGCGCTCGGCCGCGACCGGCTGGTCATCAAGGCGACCCGTGTCGACGCCATCCACGGCCTGACCAACCTGATGGACGAAGCCCTGGACAGGGCCGCCCGGTTTGATTCCAGGGCGCTGATCCTGTACGGGCGCAAGGACGAGGTCATCCCCAAAAAACCGACTCGCCTGATGCTCGGGCGCCTGCCGGCGGCGGCGCGCCAGCGCGTGGCGGTTTACAAAAACGGCTATCACATGCTGCTGCGCGACTTGGCCGCAAAAGTCATCTGGAAAGACATCATTCACTGGATTGACGATGCCGCCACGCCTTTGCCGTCCGGGGCGGAGAACGGGGTCGATGAATGGGTCAAAAATAATGACCATTGATAAACGTGTCGCCGACATTGCCGCCGCTGTTGCCGGCATCAAAGACGGCGCCCGAGTGATGGTTTCAGGCTTCGGCGACGCCGGCAATCCGACGGAATTGCTGCACGCCCTGATCGATCAAGGTGCCAGGGACTTGTGCATCATCAACAACAACGCCGGCACTGGGCGGCTGGGGCTGGCGGCACTGATGAATGCCGGGCGGGTCAGAAAAGTCATCTGTTCTTTTCCGCGCTCGTCACATTCGGAGATTTTTCAGCAACTCCACCGGGATGGCAAGGTCGAGCTCTGCGTCGTGCCGCAAGGCACCCTGGCCGAACGCATCCGCGCCGGCGGCGCCGGCATCGGGGGCTTTTTCACCCCGACGTCCGCCGGCACGCCCCTGGCCGAGGGCAAGGAAACCCGCGTCATCGATGGCATCGAACACGTTCTGGAACACCCGATCCACGCCGACGTGGCGCTGATCAAGGCCGACAAGGCCGATCCCCTGGGCAACCTGACCTACCGATTGGCAGCGCGCAATTTCGCCCCAGCCATGTGCATGGCGGCAGAGCTGAGCATTGTCCAGACGGCAAAAATTGTTGCGCCCGGTGATATCAATGCCGAAGACGTTGTCACGCCCGGCATTTTTGTCGATCGCATCGTCCACGTGCCGGATCCGATCAGCGAGGCCGAAGTGCTGTTGCAACAAGAGGCGGGGAGCGGCGAAGCCGCGACAGGGACGAACCAACAACAGGCGGCCGGGTTATGACACCCCCCATGACCCCCCTGAGCCGCGAGCAAATGGCCTGGCGCGTGGCGCAAGAAATACCGCTCCGCGCCTCCGGCGGCACTTACGTTAACCTCGGTATCGGCATGCCCGAGCTGGTCGCCAACCATTTGCCCGACGACGCAGGCATCATTTTTCATTGCGAGAACGGCATCCTCGGCATGGGGCCGGTGGCGCGCCCGGGGGAAGAAGATTTTGATCTGATCACGGCCGGCAAGAAGCCGGTGACGGTGGTGCCGGGGGCGGCGTTTTTCGATTCCACGGACTCGTTCGCCATGATCCGCGGCGGCCATATCGACATCACCGTGTTGGGAGCGTTTCAAATTTCCCGGACCGGCGACCTCGCCAACTGGTCAACCGGGGGGGCCGATATTGTGCCTGCCGTCGGCGGTGCCATGGATTTGGCCCAGGGCGCCAAACGGGTGTTCATCATCACCAACCATCAGGCCAGAGACGGCGCGCCCAAGATCGTCGAAACCTGCACCTATCCGCTGACCGGGGCCGGCGTGGTTAGCACGGTGTTTACCGATTTGGCCGTCATCGACGTAACGCCGGCAGGACTGATGGTGCGTGAAATACTCGACGGCCTGAGCCTCGCTGACCTTCAGGCCAAAACCGGCGCGCCGCTGACAGCCGCCGCCGATTGCCCGGCGCTGGCGAGACCGCAAAACTGAGACTGAGTTCGCCCAAGATTTGTGGCTCTTAATAATCGTACGCCGGTGCGCCTACGGCACACTGACGGCACGACCGCCCTTGGAAGGAACGTGCACCTAACGCAAACGCAATTTCGGATCGAGGATGTCGCGTAACGCATCGCCAAAAATGTTGAACCCAAAAACGGCAAGGCTGATGGCCACGCCCGGCCAAATTGCCAACCAAGGCGCACTTTCGGCATATTGCTCGGCCCCACCCTGCAGCATCAGACCCCATGACGGAGTCGGTTCCTGCAATCCCAAGCCGAGATAGCTTAAAGACGCCTCCAGGAGGATCGCCTCGCCAACATAGTAGGTTAGTATGATCAGATAAGGCGCCATCACGTTTGGCACCATATGGTTGAGGATGATCCGCGCGTGGCTGTAACCAAGCGCCCTGGCGGCGTCCACATACGGCATATTGCGGATGGCAAGCGCGTTGGAACGCACCACCCGGGCGCACAGCGCTATCTTGACGATAACAATGGCGAGGATCACGTTCCCAATGCCGACGCCTAGTGTCGTGACAATGGCCAAGGCAAGGATGATCAGCGGGAAGGCGAGGAAAACGTCCATAATGCGCTGGAAGAACAGGTCGAAACGGCCGCCGAAGTAGGCGCTGGCAACGCCCAGCACAAGGCCGATGGTGGCGCCCAGAAAACCGGCCGTCAGGCCGATGAACAGCGCCGTCCGGGCGCCATAGACGAGGCGGGTCAACACGTCGCGCCCGAACTGGTCGGTGCCCAGAAAGTATTGCTCGTCCGGTGCCTTCAACATGTCCTCGAATTTGATCGCCTCCGGATCGTGAACGGTGATGAAATCAGCGAAGACAGCCACCAGGATGATAACGATGACTATGCCAGCGCCGGCAGCCCCGAGCGGGTGATTGCAAACGAGTTTGAACACAGCCCCTCCGAAAGAGTTCTTCTCGGCCGGTTCTTCAAATTCGGATTCAATGGTGATTTTGCCAACGTCAATCATTGGCGCCCTTCTTCCCCACTATTTGCAACCTTCTCAGCGCAACATTTATAGGGGATGTTTGATATAAATGACATGTATACGGGACGTGTTGGCGCACACCGACACACCCGCGGCACACCCTGCCAACGCTTGCGGACCTCCGGTGCTCGGAGTAAGTTCTCCCGCAACGCACCCGTAGCTCAGCTGGATAGAGCGCTGCCCTCCGAAGGCAGAGGTCACAGGTTCGAATCCTGTCGGGTGCGCCAATAATTTCAAGGGCTTAGCTTTAGCCAGCTGAGCCCTTTTTACTGCCTAGCAATCACATAGCAATCATCAGGAGAGGTTTCACGCCCTATTTCATGCCAATTTCAGCACGGGGGCATGACAAGGTAACGATGAGATAACGAACAACGTATAGATAACATTTTGGGCGGCAAGATAGGGACAAGGGACGGTTAGGTTACGGTTGGGTCGGCACCTGGTTGACAGGAACCGACACCGGCAGGTTTTTTCTAAGATAAGGGGTGGCCGGGGGCGAGAATGTCGGC
>JAZFSL010000189.1:0-2046 GCA_036446135.1 Rhodospirillales bacterium
GCTCTTCTGTTAAAGCCGGGACGTCAATAATCGGCAGGCCGCAGACAGGGCCTTGGCAAATGTAGGCGGTGGCCTTGCCGTCGATCTGTTTCTTGCCGTGGGCGGGATGGGTTTCGGCGAGGCTTGAGCCGGGTGAAATTCTGCTCACCAGGCGGCCCTGTAAGCCGCTGTCGAACACAGCCCGGGCCATTTTTGTCGCCACCGGATCATTGGTATCTGCGATAACGACGATCTGAACCGCGCCTTCGAGCAGGGCAAAGCCGCTAAGCAACGATGACTGGTGCGCCAGAAGCATGGGCTCTTTGCCGGCGATGGCGCGGAACAATTGTTCGGCTCGCTGCCGGAAGACCTCCCGGCCGCTCAGATAGAAAAGTTTCGCCAGCACCCCGGCCATGACGCCATTGCCGGACGGCACGGCGTTGTCCATGACGGTCTTGGTGCGTTGAATGATGTCGTCGGTGTCGTCGGCGCTGAGAAAATAGCCGTGGTTGTCGGTGTCCCAGTAATGCCGGTCGACGATATCAACCCAGCCTTCCGCCTGGCCTAGATAGGCGTCTTTGCCGGTGACCCCGTAGAGCATGATCGCCGCGTCGGCCATGTTGGCGTAATCGTCCAGCGTCGCCGGATGCCGCAACCGTTCTGCACACCAGGAATGACGCAGGCGGCCGTCGGCGCCGGTCATGGTATCGACGATGAAATCGAAAACGTTCTCTGCCGTTTTGATCCAGGCGGCCTCGTTCATGACCGCACCGGCCTTGGCCAGGGCGGCGATCATCAGGCCGTTCCAGTCGGCCAGCACCTTGTCATCGCGCTCGGGCCAGATGCGTTTGTTGCGCACGGAAAGCAGCTTTTCTCTTGATGAGCATAGCGCCGCCTCCGCCGCCTCGTCGCCGAGTAAAAGATCGTGCGAACGATTGAGGATGACCTTTTGTTCCCAATTGCCGGATGCGGTGACATCGTAGGCTTTTTTGAAAGCGTCTGAATCCGAGGCCAGAATTTCATCGATCTCGGCTTCCGACCAGACGGCGAATTTGCCTTCTTCGCCCTCGCTGTCAGCATCGAAGGCGGCGGCGAAACCGAACGGCGCTCCTTCTTCCGAGGAACGCATCTCGCGCAACGCCCAGCCGATGGTTTCACGGATGCGAACAGCATAAAGCGGGCTTTTTGTTTGCTGCCAGACATCGGTGAGCAGGTCGATCAAAAGCGCGTTATCGTACAGCATCTTTTCAAAGTGCGGCGCCAACCATACTTCGTCGGTGGAATAGCGCGCGAAGCCGCCACCGAGATGATCGTAGATGCCGCCCTGGCAGATATGATCCAGGGTCAATGTTACGCCGTCGCGGAAGCTTGCCGTTCCCGTCCGCCGGTAGGCTTGCCACAGGAAACTGAACAATGACGGTTGCGGAAACTTCGGTGCGCCCTCGGTGCCGCCTTTGATGGTGTCGAGCATTTGCGACAACGCCGATGCCGCCTCGTCGAGCTTTTGCAAAGACAAATCCCCGCCGCCTTTCGGCAGCGCCATGCGGGCCAGGCCTTGTTTTATGGCCGCTGCGTTTTCCAGGATCTTGTCGTTATTGGTATCAAAGGTATGGGCAATGCTCTTGAGGATGTCGGGAAAGGCCGGCCGGCCGTAACGCTGCGTTGCCGGAAAATAGGTGCCGCCCCAGAACGGCTCCAGGTCCGGGGTTAAAAACATGGTCAACGGCCAGCCGCCCTGCTCGCCCATCATTTGCAAGGCGGACTGGTAGATGGCGTCGATGTCGGGGCGCTCTTCGCGGTCAACTTTGATGTTGATGTAAAGTTCGTTCATCAGTCCGGCGATGGCGTCGTCCTCGAAACTTTCGTGGGCCATGACGTGGCACCAGTGGCACGCCGCATAACCGACGGAGAGCAGGATCGGCTTATGCTCGCTTTTCGCTAGCGCCAGGGTGTCGGCGCTCCACGGATGCCAGTGCACCGGGTTGTTTTTGTGTTGCAGCAGATAGGGGCTTGCTTCCTGGTCTAGGTGGTTTCGGGTCATCCGGCCTTTATCCTTTGACGGTCCTC
>JAZFSL010000190.1:0-2789 GCA_036446135.1 Rhodospirillales bacterium
CCAAATGCCCCGGCCAGCAATAGGCCGATGCGCGTATAGGCGTCGGTGCGCAACAAATGCAGATTGGCGCGTTTAAGTACTGCCGTTGTCACCTTGAATAGCGCGATAGATATTCCCGCTGCCAGAAGCGGGCAGACAACCCAAGTCGATAAAATCTTGATCAACGTCTCGTGATCCGTCGGCGTGCCGGAAAACAGATTCCAACCAATAATGCCGCCGACAATGGCCTGCGTTGTTGATACAGGCAATCCGGCCTTGGTCATCGAATAAACAGCAAGGGCGGCAGAAAAAGCGGCCATAAATGCGCCCGACAATGCGTCGATAGAACCAAGCTTTCCTAATGTGTGCGCAGCACCCGCGCCGGAATTGACGGCGCCCAAAATAACGAAGATTGAGCAAATGATTGCTGCCGTTGAAAAGCGAACCATGCGCGTGCCGACAGCGGTGCCAAAGACATTGGCGGCGTCGTTGGCGCCCAAGGCCCAGCCCAGAAAAAGTCCGCTGGTCAGAAATATGATTACAGAAATGTCCATTGCGGTTTTCTGGACCGCCTAGATGGTGCGCTTGATGGTGTAAATGGCGAGCCTGTCTGCGATATCTTCCGCCAAGTCGGCGACGTTATCAATGTGCTCGACAAAATTTCTCAGGTGACTTTTCTGGGCCAGTTCCAAGTCGGATCCGAAAATGGCCTGCTTCAGTTTGGTCGAGACCTTGTCGGCTTCTTTTTCAAAGAACATGACCTTGTGGTTATGGTCGCCGACGGCTTCCGGGTTGCGGAAAAAGGCCCGCGACGCCAATACCAGCGATTCCGCCGCCTGAACCGACATATCGGTGAGGTTGTCAAAATCGTTATGAAATTCTTTGGGGATGTCCGGCTTTTCGATGGAAAAGGCCCACAACGATCCTTCGTACAGATTGAGCAATTGATCGAGGTTTTCGATCAGGCCCAACACGTCGCCCCTTGATTCCGGGATCAGGGTCTGGGCGTAGAGTTTGGTTTCGATGGCGCGCCGCAGATGATCGGCGTCGCTTTCCATCTTGTTAAC
The DNA here is from genome assembly GCA_036446135.1 of Rhodospirillales bacterium. GTDB lineage: Bacteria > Pseudomonadota > Alphaproteobacteria > Rhodospirillales > Casp-alpha2 > Casp-alpha2. The sequence goes on from JAZFSL010000190.1 coordinate 1,047, forward strand.
GTCGTGCAACTTGGTTTCAAAATCCGGGGTGCAGCCGTCGTCCAGGTAGACCCTGATGGCGATCTTGAATATTAATGAGCATTGCGACAACTTGTCGAGAAAATCGTCGATCTCTTTTTCCAACGCCCGGGTGCGTCCGAAAAGGGATATTTTTTTAGTCAGTTCCATGATCTGTCCCTTCTTTAAGAACCCAAAAAAATCCACACCCTCCGGGGACAAGGGTCCGTCGGAGTCTGGATGGCGATAATACCCGTGGGGGTGGCCCGCCTAGAGCCGCCGCCAGTATAGGGCATTTTCAGGGGGAGAAAAAAGAGAGAATTTCTTAACTAGCCGTCAGCAACTCGCCGTTGCGGGTACAAGAAGGTTCCGAAAGTTCGACAAACAATTCGGTTATGCTGTCAGGCGTTTTCAGTGTTTGCGGGTCTTCACCGGGAAAGGCCTGGGCGCGCATGGCGGTGCGTGTGCCGCCGGGGTTGAGAAGATTAACCCGGACATTGGTGGTTTCGACCTCGGCGGCGTAAATCAGCGCCGTCATTTCCATCGCCGCCTTGGATACGGCATAGATGCTCCAGTATGCCCGTGCTTCGCGCCCGACCGCCGAGGTAACAAATACACAGCGCCCGGCGTCTGATGTGCGGAGCAAAGGATCCATGCTGCGGATCAGCCGAAAGTTGGCCGTCGCATTGACGGCCATGACCTGATCCCAGACTTTTGGGTCGGTGTGGGGCAGGGGGCTCAATGTTCCCAACTGCCCGGCGTTGCCGATCAGGATATCCAGTTTGCCGAAGCGTTCATAAATGGCGGCGCCCAAACGGTCGATGGCGTCGAATTCCGTTAAATCCAGCGGTACCAGCGTCGCTGCCTCGCCGGTAATTTTCTGGATCTCGTCGTCGAGTTCTTCGAGCGCGCCGGTGGTTCTGGCCGTCAGCACCAGATGCGCGCCTTCCTGGGCGAAGCGTTTGGCGACGGCGGCACCGATGCCACGCGACGCACCGGTGACCAGAGCAATGCGGCCTTCAAGCCGTTTGCCGCCATCGGGGGCAGGGGCCACGCCTACTTGCTTTCGTCGAGAAGGGACAACTGGTGCTGGGCCGGGTCTTTGTCGTGATCGGTCAGCGCGATCGGGTATTCGCCCGAGAAACACGCATCACAGTATTGCGGCAACTCAAGGCTGCGTTTTTTTTCGCCCAGCGCCCGGTATAGGCCGTCGATGGAAATATAGGCCAGCGTATCGACGTCGATATGCTTGGCCATGGCGTCGAGATCGTAATTCGCCGCCAGCAGTTCATTTTGCTGTGGTGTGTCGATGCCGTAATAGCACGAATGCATCGTCGGCGGGCTGGATATCCGCATGTGGACTTCCTTGGCCCCGGCGGCGCGAACCATTTCGACGATCTTGACGCTGGTGGTGCCGCGAACGATGGAATCATCAACCAACACCACCCGCTTGCCCTTGATGCCCGAGGCGTTGGCGTTGTGTTTGAGGCGCACGCCGAGATGGCGAATCTGGTCGCTCGGTTCGATAAAGGTGCGCCCAACGTAATGGTTGCGGATGATGCCCAATTCGAACGGTATTTTTGATTTCTCGGCATAGCCGATGGCGGCGGGAACGCCAGAATCGGGTACCGGGACGATCATGTCGGCCTCGACATGGCTTTCGCGGGCCAACTCGGCGCCGATGCTTTTGCGCACGGCATAAACATTGCGCCCTTCCATGACGCTGTCGGGGCGGGCGAAATAGAT
>JAZFSL010000191.1:0-3706 GCA_036446135.1 Rhodospirillales bacterium
ATAACCGTACTATTTTCAATGGATTTTTTGCTCTATCGCCGACTCTGGGCTCAACCAGGATCAGGTCCGAAACGATTATCGCTATTTGTCCCCGCGACGACGCCAAGAACGATTAGACAGACGAAACCAACCAGCGGAATAGAGAAAGAGCAGTGCCCTTCAGCCAGCATTCTTTACGGGTGATGCGGCTCTGTAAAGAAAACAACACCTGCCTCATCGACAGAGGATATTCGGGCTATTCCGGCGCGATCAGCTTTTTCAGCGTTTTTATATCTTTTTCTTTTCGGGGAGAACGCTTTGGCCAAGGCTTTTCAATTTCGACAAGGCGGGGCCATAGCCCTGGCGGGCGGCAGATTGAAGCCAATGCATGCTTTTGTCCGGGTAAACGGGCGCACCCTTGCCTTCGCGATACATCACGCCCAGTTTGTACTGGGCGCCCGCATGGCCTTTTTCGGCGGCGGGAATGTACCAGTTCCAGGCCATGGAATAATTCTGGTAGACGCCGACCCCCTTCATATAGCTGTCGCCTAAAAACACCTGGGCTTCGGCGTTGTTTTTTGCCGCCATTACCTTGAGATCGACGACCGCCGCTTTGTTCTTGCCGATGCTGGTCTTGATCTGTTCCAGGGTCAGGGGCGCCGGCGGCTTCGGGGCGCTCTTAGGTTTCTCGGCATCGCCACACGCTGCAGGAAGAACTGCAACGAAGGCGACCAACAAAACGGTTGATAAAAACCGAAAATGGAAAGTCATCTTATTAAACATTCCTACCATCATGCCTCTCACCATAACGATGCGCATTTTTGCCAATAAAAGCAACGTAAAACACTGATTCACTTGTTTTTCCGCAGGCTTGGGGGAAAAATATAACAAGTTCAGGAGTATGAGATGGTGGATTTTATCCTTGTCATCGGTAACAGGTCTTCCTCGTCGTGGAGCCTTCGCGGCTGGCTGGCATTAAAACAGGCCGGCGTCGATTTCGACGAAGAAAGGGTCTGGTTCAAACGTCCCGACATACGCGAGCAGATACTCGCCCATTCCCCGTCCGGTCTGGTGCCGGTGCTCAAGCATGGCGCCACGGTGGTCTGGGAAACGCTGGCCATTATTGAATATCTGGCCGAGCTTTTTCCCCAAGCCGGGCTCTGGCCCGACGACGCCATCGCCCGCGCCCATGCGCGTACCATCAGCGCCGAGATGCACGGCGGTTTTTCCGCCCTTCGCAACCACATGCCGATGGATTTACAAAACGAATTTCCCGAGCAGGGCCAAGGGGACAATATGGAGGCAGGCGTCGGGCAAAATATCCAGCGCATTTCCGCCATCTGGGATGATTGTCGAAATCGATTCGGGGCCGGTGGTGATTTTCTGTTCGGGGCGGGTTTCTGCGCCGCCGACATCATGTTCGCGCCCGTCGTGACGCGATTCCAGACCTACGGCGTCGAACTGTCACCCGTTTGCCGGGCCTATGCAGACGCGGTCCTGGAAACACCGCTGATGCGGGAATGGACAAAAGGCGCCCGGGCCGAGCTGCCGCCGGGCGAGGCGCAGGCTTAGTCCTCGATCATCTCCGGCGTATCGACGCCTAATAGTTCCGCCGTCGTCTTGCCGTCTGCGATTTGTTTCAGGGTGTCTTCTTCCTGGGCTATTTTTTTCTGTGAGGCGATCAACATCCTGTCTGTCCATTGCAGCGGCACCACGCAAACACCATCATCATCGCCGATCACCAGATCGCCGGGGCTGACCGGGCATCCGGCGCAGGAAATAGCACCGTCGATAATGCCGCCAAAACCCTTGTGCGGGCCGGACGGCACATGGGCGCGGGCGAAAAGGGGAAATTCTAATTCGCGTATTTCGGCGACATCGCGGACCGCCCCGTCGATGACGACGCCGGCGATACCCTGTTTCATGGCGGCATGGGTCATGATTGCGCCCCAGACGGCGACGTCTTCATAACCGCCGGCGTCAATAACCAGCACCTGGCCAGGTTCCACCAGCGGAATGGCGGCATGGGATATACCGTTGTCGCCGACCATGGAAGTTACGGTGCGGGCCTGGCCCAAAAGCTTGCTGCCGGTTTTCACCGGCTTGATGGCGCCATGCATGAAATGCGTGCGGTTCATGCAATCGGACACGATAGCGGGCGGAATGTCCCGCCACGCTTGCAATGTTTCCGGCGGCAGGGTTTCAAAATTGACGGCATGGCGTTGCAGTGGCATGGAAGTCTCCTTGGGGTTCCGTGGAACTAGCTATATCATTGCCGCCTTTGAGGCGCAAAAGCCGCGACAGGGAGAAAATACACCATGTTTGCCCGGTTCAGGGAATATCTGAAAAACCGAGACATCCACCAGATCAACAAGGCGGCACCCGAGATTATCGACTATTCGCGCCAATGCTTGAAGCCGGAAACCGTGCGCCATGCGGCCCTGTTGACGGCAGAGCATCTGGAACGGGTCAAAAAAATTTACGGAGATGATCCGCTGGGCAGCAACCGCGCCCTGGTGGAATACAAGGGCTTTCACAACGATTCGAAGCGCAAGCGCGACGACGCGGCACTGACTGCCTTTACCCTGGTAATGATTTATATCCGCGCCACAGACCAGGGCGCACCTTGCAACGCCGCCATGAAGAGCATCGATGACTGGACGGGCGAATGGGCGCACGGGTCTGAAAATTAACCCTCAGTAATTTAACCACTCGGGGCTTTCTAAAACCGTTGCCCGAAAGGCCACCCTCGTTTAAGTTTCGCCCTTCCTGGTATCTTGCCGGAGGGGTGGCCGAGTGGCTGAAGGCGCACGCTTGGAAAGCGTGTAAACGGGCAACCGTTTCGAGGGTTCGAATCCCTCTCCCTCCGCCAACCAGTCTATCTCCGCAACGGAGAAAAGTTAGTCCTCCCATAGAACCGTTATATTTCAATAGGTTGTTCAGGCGTTGGGCCGTGACTATCGGACCGATCTTGCCGCCAATGTAGGCATTCTCGAGATCATACTGTGACTTTCTCCGGGGCCTGATCGAGAGGTACGGTTTCGGGAAAATTTACTCGAGGGAGAACCCGAGAATCCTACGTTGCTCGGTCCAGTCGACCGGAAAACCCTTTTCAAGCCGCCCGACGGTATGATTATCCGGTTGTCTGCCATCCAGTATCGCTTCCACAATATTTGGGGCAAGTGAAGCCAACGGGAGTATACGGCGGACATTCACGACATTGATGATTGGGGTAACGGTTGCTGTGAGAGGCAATGAAATTGCGAGTTATGTTGTGCTTCCTGCCGTATGTCAGCGGTAGAAACGGATTTCTCTAACAAAGGCCGATGACACGCCATTGTCTCCCGCCTTTTTTGTGTCCAGTGCTAGAGCCAGTCCGGAGATTGCCGGATCGTCGTCGCGTTCCTTATCGAAATACTTCCGGTAGGCCTCAAGCAGATCGAAGCGTGTCGTGACCGTTCCTCCTTTTTCCGGGCGGTCGAGGCAAACATAGCGACCGCCCTTTTTGAAATACGCACCTACATAAGGATAGTTCACCTTATCATCACCGTCGCACAGAAATAGGCCAACGAAATAGGGGCTGTCGGGAATGAGAAAGGAACCGCTCGACTGGCGCTCGTCGCCCATGAACACGATGACCATGAGGGCTTCATTGCGCACTCCCTGCTCATAAGAGGCCCCTTTGGGAAACGTGTTCACGCCCCAGTCGATTTCGATACGAGAAAAC
>JAZFSL010000192.1:0-2955 GCA_036446135.1 Rhodospirillales bacterium
GTTGGTGCCGTAGGCAATAGCCTGTTCGGAATGAAAAGTGCCCTGCGCGCCGGTAAAGCCCTGGCAGATAACCTTGGTTTCATTGTTGACGAGAACGGCCATTACGCTGCTTCCTTCACGGCTTTGACAATTTTTTCGGCTGCGTCGCCCAGATCATCGGCGGATATGATCGGCAATCCGGAATCGGCCATGATCTGTTTTCCTTTTTCCACATTTGTGCCTTCGAGCCGCACCACCAGGGGCACGGACAGGCTGACTTCCTTGGCAGCCGCGACGACACCCTCGGCGATGATGTCGCAGCGCATGATGCCGCCGAAGATATTGACCAAAATGCCCTCGACGTTGGGGTCAGACAGAATGATCTTGAACGCCGTGGTAACACGTTCTTTAGTGGCGCCGCCGCCGACGTCCAGAAAGTTTGCCGGGTCGCCGCCTTTGAGCTTGATGATATCCATGGTCGCCATGGCCAGCCCGGCGCCGTTGACCATGCAGCCGATGGACCCGTCGAGCTTGATGTAATTGAGTTCGTGTTTGGACGCTTCAAGTTCGGACGGGTCTTCTTCGTCTTCGTCGCGAAGTTCTTCGACGTCCTTGTGGCGAAACAGCGCGTTGTCATCGAAGTTCATCTTGGCATCCAGCGCGATGACGTCGCCTGAGCCAGTGACGACCAGCGGGTTGATCTCGACGATAGACGCATCCAGTTCGACAAAGGCTTTATAGACGGCGAGCATGAATTCAACGCCGGAATCGATCTGCTTGCCTTCCAGCCCCAGACCTTCGGCCAGTCCTTTGGCGTCATCGGCAGTCATGCCGGTGGCCGGGTCGATCTGAACTTTAAGAATTTTCTCAGGCGTCGCTTCGGCGACTTCCTCGATTTCCATGCCGCCTTCGGTTGACGCCATCATCACCAGCTTCGACGTTTCCCGGTCCAGCAGCATGCCGAGATACAATTCGCGGGCGATATCGCAGCCGTCTTCGATGTAGATACGTTTGACTTCCTTGCCCGCTGGTCCGGTCTGTTTAGTAACCAGCACGTGGCCCAGCATTTCCTCGGCGCTGGATTTAACATCGTCCAGGGATTTAACGACACGCACGCCGCCCGGCCCATCGGGGTTGTCCTTGAATTTTCCTGCGCCGCGTCCGCCCGCATGAATTTGCGATTTGACGACATAAACGGGGCCGCCCAGTTCTTCGGCCTGTTTGGCCGCCTCGTCAACAGAGTAGGCGACGCCGCCCTTGGGTACGGCAACGCCGTATTCGCGGAGCAACTGCTTGGCCTGGTGTTCGTGAATGTTCATTTAAGTCCTCTCTCGGGATGCCGGACTGCCGGGGCAGAGCCTAGCGGCGTTTCTTTTTTTTCTTTTTTGCGGTCTTCTTCGGTTTTGCTTTGGCTTTCGGCTTGGCGCTTTTGGCCATCAATTTATTTACCGTCCTCACCAGGCCTTTCACGGCGCTAACCGATGCACGGAACATTTTGCGTTCGTCGGGGCTGAGCTTGATCTCGACGACCTTCTCGACGCCACGCTTGCCGATAACGCAAGGCACGCCCACGTAAATGCCCTTGATGCCGTATTCGCCTTTCAGGTAAGCGGCGCACGGCAGTACGCGGCGCTTGTCTTTCAAATAGGCATCCGCCATCTGGATGGCTGAACTGGCCGGGGCGTAGAAAGCCGAGCCGGTTTTGAGCAGGGCGACGATTTCGCCGCCGCCCATGCGGGTGCGCTTGACGATTTCGTCAATGCGTTTGCTGGTTGTCCATTTCATTCGCACCAGATCAGGCAGCGGAATACCGGCGACGGTGGAATAGCGCACCAACGGCACCATGCTGTCGCCGTGGCCGCCCAGCACAAAAGCAGTGACGTCTTCGACGGAAACCTTGAATTCTTCGGCCAGGAAATAGCGGAAGCGTGCCGAATCAAGCACACCGGCCATGCCGACGACCTTTTTGTGCGGCAGGCCGCAAGCGTCGCGCAGCACCATGACCATGGCGTCCAGCGGGTTGGTGATACAGATGACGAAGGCGCCGGGGCAGTTTTCTTTGATACCCTGGCCGACGGACTGCATGACTTTGGTGTTGATGCCGATCAGATCATCGCGGCTCATGCCCGGCTTGCGGGCGACGCCCGCGGTGACGATAACGACGTCGGCGCCCTTGATGGCGCTGTAATTTTTGGATCCTTTGAGGTTTGCATCGAAGCCTTCGACGGGCGACGATTCGGCGATATCCAGCGCCTTGCCGGCGGGAATGCCGCTGATTATATCGAACAGGACAATATCGCCTAATTCCTTTAATCCGGCCAGATGAGCCAGAGTACCACCGATGTTACCAGCGCCAATAAGCGCGATTTTGTTACGAGCCATATTTCCATCCACAGGTTAAAAGTTAGCCGAAATCCGCCAAAAACGACGCAGACAGCCTTATTGTGCCTTTTGTCGTACCTCGTTTTGAAAACGAGGGCACGAGGGGGAGGGTGTTTTTCGAGGCTTAACCGGACCAATCGGTCCAGAACATACGCGGTTAATCATCCACCGGATCGAGGCCGATATCGGCCGAGGGCGCTGACATGGTGATGGCGCCGACGGAAATAAAATCGACGCCGGTCTCGGCGATGGCGCGAATGGTGTCCAGCGTAACGCCACCGGATGCTTCCAGCGGTATCCGCTCCGCCGTTACTGCGACGGCTTGCCTGAGCATATCCAGCGACATGTTATCGAGCAGCACCCGATCGGCGCCGGCATCGATGGCTTGGCACAATTGCTCAATTGTGTCGCATTCAACCTGAATAGCGGAAAGCCCTGCGTCTTTGGCGCGCTTCGTGGCCTCACCAGCGGAACCGGCGACGGCGATGTGGTTGTCTTTGATCAACACCCCGTCATCGAGGCGCATACGGTGGTTGGTGGCGCCGCCCATATAGGTAGCGTATTTGCTTAAAACCCTAAGCCCCGGGATGGTTT
>JAZFSL010000193.1:0-3453 GCA_036446135.1 Rhodospirillales bacterium
GTGACAGCGAGGACACCGCCATCGTTGACCTTTGCATCGCCTGGGGGTTGGGCCAGCTAAAGGCCGGCGGGCTAAGCCGGGGCGAACGCACGGCAAAATGGAACCAAGGCCTTCGCATCGCCGAAGCACTTGAAGAAGGCGGTAAGCTTCCGCCACCGTCGAACTTTGCCTGGGGGGCCTGGGGGGGGAAGATGGTGCGGGATTGATACACTTGCTTCGATCTCGTTATTGTTATTCGCTACAAATCCTTAATTTTGCTATCATTAGCAGTGATAATGGCGGTTTATACTTTTTCAGGGTAGGGGGATAAAAAATGTCGATGACGATGGACGGCGCCGTTGATCTTTCACTTCACCATGAGCCTGAGAACCTGTCGGACCGGTTCGCACTCTTTTTCGTCAAGATGCTGCGCTTTTTTGCCGACACCTTCTTCGCCAAACGATACGGCCACCGGGCCGTCGTTCTGGAAACCGTCGCCGCCGTTCCTGGAATGGTCGCCGGCGCGTTGCAGCATTTGAAGGCGTTGCGGCGCATGGAGGACGATGAGGGTTGGATTCGCACGCTGCTGTCTGAGGCTGAGAACGAACGCATGCACCTTATGACCTTCATGCATATTGCCAAGCCTAGTTGGCTGGAGCGGATGTTGGTCCTCTTCACCCAAGGGGTGTTCTACAATTTTTTCTTCGCTCTTTATATGATTACGCCCAAGACCGCACACCGGATCGTCGGTTACTTCGAGGAAGAGGCAGTCGTTAGCTACACTCAGTACCTGGAAGAAATTGATTCCGGAAAACACGAAAACGTACCAGCGCCCCAGATTGCCATAGATTATTGGAACCTGGCCCCCGATGCGCGGCTTCGGGACGTTGTGTCGACGATCCGCGATGACGAGGCCGGCCACCGCAACGTCAACCACGGGTTCGCCGATGCTATCAAGCGTGGCGATCGGAAGATTGCTGCTTGATTCCTACTCATGGCTGTTAACGGATATTGTTTTGAATAAGGCTGCCGCCGGCTTTTGGTAAACGATATTTTTAAAATAATTGGTGCGGGCGGCCGGACTTGAACCGGCAAGGCTGTTAAAGCCGAGGGATTTTAAGTCCCTTGTGTTTACCAATTTCACCACGCCCGCATGACGGCGAACCTATGACGCAGCCGCTTCGGACGCAAGGGTCTCGCCCAAGGTCTCGCCAAGTCGGGCCGTGGCAGATAAAGTGCGGCTTATGAGCAAACCCGCCGCCAATGACTTAAGTCCCCAGGTGCCGCTTTTCGATGCGGCGTTTATGGAAGGCCTGGAAGACCTGATCCATTGGCGTCGTGATATCAGGCGCTTTCGTTCGGATGCGGTGGACGACGGCCAATTAAATGCCCTGCTTGCCCTCGCGTCCCGCGCGCCCAGCGTCGGAAATTCGCAGCCGTGGCGCTTTGTCAAAGTCGCCGATGGGGGCCGGCGCGCCAGTGTCATTGAGAATTTCGAGACCTGTAACAAAGACGCCCTCGGTGATTACGACGGCGAACAGGCGCGTATCTATGCGTCGCTAAAACTGGCGGGATTGCAGGAAGCACCGGTACATCTGGCGGTATTTTGTGACAAGGGTACGCTGGACGGCCACGGGTTAGGCCAGAAAACCATGCCCGAGATGCTGTGTTATTCCGTCGTCGGCGCCGTCAACACGCTGTGGATGGCGGCCAGGGCGCAGGGCCTCGGCATGGGCTGGGTGTCGATCCTGGATGCGGAAAAAATCAGCCAAACGCTCGACGTGCCGAAAGGCTGGTCGCTAATCGCCTATTTATGCATCGGCTATCCCCAGGAAGAACACCTGGACCCGGAGTTGGAGCGCGCCGGTTGGCAGGAGCGGCTAGATATTTCGAAATTCGTCTTCGACCGATAAGCCGGGCTTTCCCCCGGAACTCCCCCTAGTTATTACCCTTAGTTATTATCCTTAGTTATTACCCCGGGGCGGATAATTCCTGGCCCTGATCATATCGATGGCTTCCATGACATCGGCAAAGTGGTGGCGGTGAAAGGGCGTCGTGTGGATGACCTTGGAAAACAGCGTGCCGTCGGAGCGGATGAGAAACATCCCCGGTTCACAGAAATTATAGGGTTCCTTCTCGGCGATGGGGCTTGAGATATAGAGACCCCATTCGCGGGCTTTTTCTTCGCTCAATCCATAGCCGATGGTAAGACCGCCAATACCCCAATCGGCTTTGGCCTGTTCGGCGCGTTCCTGCGTATCCATACTGATGGCGATAACGCCGCAGCCGCGTTCTTCGAAGCGGGCCACCTTGTGATCCAGGTCGAGCAAATGCACCTTGCAGCGCGGGCAGTGAAGGCCGCGATAAAATTCAACGATGGTGAAAGTTTCGGGTTTTTGCTCGGCCAGCTTCCAGGCGTCGCCGCCGACGGTATCAACTTCCAGGCTCGGTAATTTGTCTGTCGGTTTAATCATGATATTTTCCCCTCAAGAATTACTAAGAATTAAAATTAATCATCCATCGGCTCGCCGCCGAGGCTGCGAATAATGTCTCTAATCCCTTCCGCCGCCGCTTCGAGCCGTTCAAGATCGCCTGAACGGGCAACCAGACTGGTGCCGACCTTTCCGTCGCGAACGAACGGGTAGCTGCCCATTTCGACGTCCGGGTATTTTTCCTGCAACTCCCCTAATTGTTTAGCCGCCCTTCCTTCCTGGACAGCAGACGTAATGCTGATCGATTTAACCTCGGCGCCGCCGGACAGATTATGTTTATAGCCGTCGAACATGGCCTGCATGATCCGGGGCACCCCCGGCAAAACGATGACGTTTTCTATCCTGAATCCGGGCGCCCTGGAAACGGGGTTGTCGATCAAGGTCACATTATCAGGCATATCGGCCATACTGAGCCGCGCCTCGGTGATGTCTTCGGGCTTGTAATGGGCGCGCAGAGTTTCTTCGGCTTCGGCGTTGCGGCCGAAGGGCCGGTCAAACGCCTTGGCGACGGCGGCCGACGTGATGTCATCATGCGTTGGGCCGATGCCGCCGGTGGTGAACACGTAGTCATGTTTAGGGCCAAGGTCATTGATGGCTGCGACGATCTCGGCCTCGATATCAGGGATAACGCGGGTTTCGCGCAGTTGAATACCAATGGCGCCCAGGCCGGTGGCGAGGAATTGCAGGTTAGCGTCCCGCGTGCGGCCGGACAAAACTTCGTTGCCGATAACGATCAGGGCGGCGGTGACGGTAGGGGTTTGTGGCTGCATAGACATAAAGCGCAGCATAAACAGGCATTCCAGCAACAACAAACGACCCCGGACTCAAAAATCCGGGGCCGTTGTCTTGATGGCTGACGAGCCCGAAAGCCCGAAAGCGCACCAGGAGGTATTCTAAAAAGCGATCTGCCAGCTTCCATCCGGCTGACGGCAGCTTGTGCCATAGGCCCGTTCCGAGCGCCCGCCGATATCGACGGTGGTCT
>JAZFSL010000194.1:0-2285 GCA_036446135.1 Rhodospirillales bacterium
GTTGGCCGATTATGACGAAGATGCCGTGGAACGTCTGGTGATGCTGTCGGGCGTCAAGGATTTTCCCATTCGCGTCAAGTGTGCGACGCTGGCGTGGCACACCATGCAGGCCGCCGTCAGCGGCGAAAAAGACATTTCGACAGAATAGGATAGACCCATGGATTATCAAGGAATGCCCCAACACGGCGGCGCCCCGACCCTAGAGCCGGGTGAAGAATTTTCCGCCACCTCTGGTCATCCGCTGGCCGAAGGGTCAATCATCGCCGGCGACGATGCGGTGGTGGCAGCGATGAAAACCGTGTTTGACCCGGAAATTCCAGTCGATATCTACGAATTAGGTCTTATTTATAAATTTGATATCGACGACAAGGGCGGGGTCAAGGCCGACATGAGCCTGACCGCACCCGGATGCCCCGTGGCGGGCGAACTGCCGCAGTGGGTCGCTGACGCCGTTTCCGGGGTCGAGGGCATCGGTGAGGTTGTCGTCACCCTGGTTTGGGAGCCCGCCTGGACGCCTGATCGTATGTCGGAAGACGCCAAATTGGCGCTCGGTATGTTTTAACCCTATATAAAAGCCTGCAGATCAAGAGGTCGCCATGAACACCGAAGCCCCGCAATTGATTACCCTGACTGACGCTGCCGCCGCCCAGGTAAAAAACCTGGTCGATAAAAGCGACACTGCGGTATTGGGCCTTCGTGTCGGCATTAATACCAAGGGCTGCTCCGGTATGTCTTATGTGTTCGAGTACGCCGACGAAAAAAGGCCGATGGAAGAGGAAATCGAGACCAAGGGGGTGACGGTGTTTATCGATCCTATGGCGACCATGTTTCTGGTCGGCGCCGAAATGGATTACGTCGAAGAAAAAATGAAAAGCGGTTTTGTCTTCTCCAACCCGAATGAAAAAAGCCGTTGCGGGTGTGGCGAAAGCTTCTCCGTTTAAATGCCTCGATACGATTAGCCCCGTGCCGAAAGTAACTTTCATTGAACCTGATGGCAGGCGCCGCGAAGCCGATGTTGCCTCGGGCGCCACCCTTCAGGAAATCGCCGAGGATTATAACATCGACCTGGAAGGGGCCTGCGAAGGCTCCATGGCGTGTTCGACTTGTCATGTTATTGTCGCCGACGAATGGTTCGATCTCCTCGATCCGGCGTCGGAAGAAGAAAGCGATATGCTGGACCTGGCCTTTGACCTTCGGCGTACGTCCCGCCTGGGATGCCAGATCACCATGACGGACGCCCTTGACGGGCTGGTGGTCAGCCTGCCTAGCGAACACCACAATATGATGGACTAGGACTAGGTTGATCTAATAATTACCGCTGGTTTCCGGTGCGTATAGGCGTTAGGACCGACCCATGCAAAATGCACTTTCAGACTCGCTGCCCGTTATACCCTTGGCCGACACGATCTCTTTTTCGTGGTTCATGGTTGTGTGGGCGGGTTATACGCTATTCGCCGACAGGATTTGGGGCGCCCGCCGCCCGGCGACTCAAGTCATTCACGATTACCGGGTGCGCTGGATGGAGCGGTTGTTGCAACGCGAAAACCGCATGGCCGACATCAACATCGTTACCGCCCACATGCGGGCCGGAATTCTATTTTCTTCTATCTCCATCCTGCTGATGGCTGGGATCATGGCTATCCTGGGTAATCTTGGCAAGGCCCGGGAACTGGCGTCCGAGCTGTCTTTTGCCGTCGCTGCGTCTCGCGAGATGTGGGAAATCAAGGTCATCATGCTGCTGCTGATCTTCGTTTATGCGTTCTTCAAATACGTCTGGTGCATCCGCCAGTTCAATTTCTCGCTGGTCTTTATCGGCGCCGCCCCCATGCCAGACGATGTCACCGAGCGTGACCGGAAAACTTTTCCACAAAGCGGCGCGAGATTGGTGGAGCGGGGCATCATTACCTTTAACCGCGGGCTTCGGGCCTATTATTTCGGTTTGGCCCTGCTAGCCTGGTTTATCGGGCCTGTCTATTTGGCCGTCGCTGCCATTTGGGTCGTCGCCGTGCTGTTCCGGCGGGACTTTCGTTCGCAGACGCTGCAGGCCCTAGTTGAAAATGAAGGCGCTTGAGCCTTGGTTGAACGACTGAAACCCCCCATATGTCAGCCATGAATTCTTTGAATATCGACAAACCGCCTAATCAAACGCGCATCGTCGTCGCCATGTCCGGCGGCGTTGACAGTTCGACCACGGCCGCCTTGATGGTGGAACAGGGTTATGAGGTCATCGGCGTGACCTTGCGGCTCTACGATAACGGCGAGTCTGAGGGCCGCACGGGCGCATG
>JAZFSL010000195.1:0-4324 GCA_036446135.1 Rhodospirillales bacterium
GAGATCTGAATACCGCTTTCGCCTTGTTCCAACGAGCGCGGAACATCGCGCGTCTGATGAACGATATGGGCCTGCGGACCCGCGTTCAGATGGACCCGAACCGTCGGCCGGGAGCGATCGATATCATAGCGGCGCCTGGAGTGGGGATCCTCGATGCGTAGTTTTATCATACTCAATGCAGCTGCCCTGCTGTGGAGTGCCTGGCGCCGGCGTTATTTGATCGCTGTACCGATCATGGTGGTTCCTGTACTCGGCCTGTTGATCGGTATCCTGTCACCGAAAAATTACACCTCTTATACGACGGTCTTGATTCAGGAAGCGGCAAAGCAAAACCCATTTCTGGAGGACCTCGCCATCGCCACCAACCTAAAATCGCGCATGGAGGCCCTGAACGCCCTGCTGCACAGCCGCCACATTCTGGTCGGTGTTGCCAAAAAGCTGGGCATGATCAGCGATAAGACAACGGAACGCCAACGCGATGCGATCATTTCCGGGCTTTCCGGCTCATTGTCGGCGCGCCTGGTCGGCGATGATTTGCTCAAAATCTCCTTGGTATCCAGGCAACCGGAGGGCATGCGTGCGTTGCTGGAGGCGGTAAGCACACGCTTCATTGAGCAGGTGATTTCGCCTCAGCGCTCAGCCATCGAGAGTTCGGAGGCCTTTCTGGTAACCGAACTGGAAAAACGCCGTTCAACGCTGCAGGAGGCGGAACAGCGCCTATCCGACTACAAAACCAAGTTCGCCAGCGAGCTGCCCAATTTGCACAGTTCCAAAGTCAACCGCCTCGCGCAAGTCCGTGAAACTCTGGCGGAACGACGGATTTCGCTCGACGGGGTACGGGCGTCACGGAATAGCCTGCGGCAACGCCTCGCCCAAACCGATCCCGTCGTCGGACGGATTGAGGAAGCTATCATCCAGGGCTTGAGCGACATAGCGATCCTGCGAGCCCGTTACACTGACAAACACACTCAAGTGCAGGCCGTTCTTCGCAAGCTGCGCAGCCTGGAGACTGAGCGAGCGAAAGCCCTCAGGGCGGTGCGCGAAATGACATCGGACGACATGGAGCGGCTCTGGAACCGGGCGTCCACACAGACGATCCTGGTCGATGCGACCGCGCAGCCTTTGCTGGTTTCTCAACTGCAAAAGCTTCAGGAGGCCGACAGTGTTGTCAAAGGTCTCGAAGAAGAAGTCGCCGGTCTGGAAACGGAGCAGGTGGAACTCGAACGAAGCGTCGCGTCGTTTGGTGAGCATGAGCGCCGCCTGATGGAGCTTGACCGGGATATTGCCGTCAAACGTAAAACCTTCGACGACCTGGCCGAACGCCATCAGAAAGCCCAGGTAACCGGTGCCCTAGGGCGATCGGAAGAAAGCGAACGGGTCAAGCTTATCGACTCCCCATTTACTCCGACAGACCCGTCCAACCCTCCCCTATTGCTGTTCGTGGCAGCCGGCATCATTGGCGGCATTTTCCTCGGCATCGGCTTAGCCGTGGCCGCAGATTTTCTGGACACGACCGTTTGGCGCCGGGATTCGCTGTCCAACCTGACCGGTGTGCCCGTTCTGACCCGCATTCCCGTACTGCCCAATGAAGGGTTTGCCGAGGACGAAGACGCCCTCGATCCATCATTTTTCGACATCGCCGTGAAGCGAGGAAACGTCCATGCGTAATGTTCAAGTGCAGGTCGTCCAACATCTTCAGCCGGGAGGAATCGAGACCATGGCGCTCGATCTGCTTCGATGCGCCGGAGAAGGACAGGATTTGTATGTGGTAAGCCTGGAAGGCACCGCCGACAAGGCCTTGGCGGCCTGGCCCCGGCTCGCACCTTTTGCCGATCGTCTCATCTTCCTGAATAAGCGTCCGGGATGGAGCATTGCCACCGTTTACCGGCTATGGCGCCTGCTAAGACGACTTGGTGTAACGGCGGTGCAGACTCACCATGTCGGGCCGCTGCTTTACGGTGGCGTGGCCGCCCGCCTTGCCAGTGTCCGCCGGTTGGTCCACACGGAACATGATGCCTGGCACCTTCGCGACCCGCACAGGCGAATCTTACAGGACAGCCTAATTTCCCTGCTGCGCCCGATCTTGGTGGCCGATTCCAATCTGGTCGCCAGAGAACTCGAAAAAGTACTGCCCAAACGGACGTACTTGGTCATTCCCAATGGGATCGACTGCGATCTATTCACTCCGGGTAATCGGAGTGGCGCGCGGGCCAAGCTTGGGCTGCCGCAGATAGAAAGAATCATCGGTTGCGCGGCCCGACTAGAATCCGTGAAGGGCCACAATCGCCTATTTCATGCCCACGCGCTTCTGCCGAACAACGTGCATCTGGCGTTGGCCGGAACGGGCAGCCTTGAAGAGGACCTTCGTATTCTCGCCCGTTCACTGGGCACCGAGGACCGGATCCATTTTCTAGGTCGCATTGACGACATGCCGACGTTCTATCGGGCGTTGAATGTTTTTTGTCTGCCATCGGATCGAGAAGGCATGCCCTTGTCACCGCTGGAAGCACAAGCATCGGGTATCCCTTGCGTCGCCACCGATGTGGGCGGCACCCGCGAGGCGGTGTGTCCCGACACCGGCGCGGTTGTTTCCCCTGCAGACCCAAGCTTTCTGGCCGAAGGATTGACGTTGGCGTTGTCGAAAAAACCCCGCTACAACCCGCGGGCTTATCCCTTAGCGCACTGTAATCTAAGTGATGTTGTTGCTGCCTACCAAGCCTTACTGGCACCGGAAGCTGTGCGATGACCGCCGTAGAATGGATGTTTGCAGGTGCGGTAGGGTTTAGCGGCCTTGCCATCGTTTATCACCATGCCTTATTCCCCCTTTACCTGAAGGCAAGAGCTAGGCGTCCGGGACAAGAAGAACCCGGCGCCGAAGTAACGGAACTTCCGTCCATGACCGTCGTCGTGCCTGCCTACAACGAGGAGACGATGATCGCAGGCAAGGTGCGTAACTTGTCCTCTCTTATATACCCAGCGAACAAGCTGTCGGTGGTCATCGCGTGCGACGGTTGCCGCGACGAGACTGCTGTGCGCGCCCGTTTGGCGGCTTCGGAACCAGAATGCCGGCACCTTTCGATCCGGGTCATCGAGTATGCGGAGAACAGGGGAAAGGTCGCGGTTCTGAACGAGGTGCTGGGCGCCGTGAAAACCGATTTGGTGTGCTTAACCGACGCCTCGGCCTGGCTGTCGGTAGATGCCTTTTCTCGAACGGCGCGGCATTTTAGGGCACCAGACATCGGCGTGGTTGCCGGAACCTATCTTCTGTATCGGGCGGGATCGGCGGGCGAGGCCACCTATTGGCGTTACCAGAGATTGGTCAAGCAGGGCGAAGCTTCTTTGGGCGCACCGCTCGGCGTTCATGGCGCTTGTTATGTCATGCGTACATCTGCCGTCCGGCTGTTGCCGGGCGATACCATCAATGACGATTTTATTCTACCCATGCAGGCGGTCGCCGATGGATACCGGTCAGTGTACGACCCGACCATTCTGGCGCTGGAGATGGAGACTTCCGACATCGGCATGGATTTCAAACGCCGTTGCCGGATCGCCGCCGGAAATACCCAACAAGTACTTCGCATGGCCTCCTTGCTGCACCCCCGCCATGGCGGGGTGGCATTGGCATTCGCTTCGGGCAAGGCACTTCGCATCACGATGCCTTATATGATGGCTACCTGTCTGATGGGGTGCGCCGCGTTGGCTCCGGTATCGCCCCTTTTTCTCCTTTTGGTTTCCCTACAGGGGCTCGGATACACGTTGGCGGTGGCGCGTCCGACGATACTCAAAAGCGTCCGTTTCCGCCTATTGGATGTTCTTCATTACATCGTCACCGGCCATGCCGCCAATCTGGTGGGGTCGGTTCGTTACCTCGCCGGACTCGAGAAAGGCCGGTGGACGAAGATTTCTTCCCATACAAAAATAGAGGTTCCCCAATGATTCCCCTGGAATATACCCCCCATCCAGTTGCCGTGTTGAAGCGGGCGTTTGATGTTTTCGCGGCCGTTTTTGGACTGCTGATCATGGCACCGGTTCTGCCGTTGATTTATCTGGTGATCCGTTTGGAATCCGCCGGCCCCGTGTTATTCCGCCAGCAGCGGATAGGTCGCTGCTTGGCGGACCGGACAGAACTATTCTGGATGTACAAGTTCCGAACCATGGCTGTGGATGCAGAGAAAAAAAGCGGCGCGGTGTGGGCACAAAAGAACGATCCACGCATCACTCGAGTCGGTCGGTTTCTGCGCAAAACCCGCCTGGATGAAATTCCGCAACTGTGGAACGTCCTGATCGGCGACATGTCGCTGATCGGCCCACGCCCGGAACGTCC
>JAZFSL010000196.1:0-2158 GCA_036446135.1 Rhodospirillales bacterium
CGGTTGCCTTTTGAGACGATTTTAGGTACTTTCTTCGTTTCCCCATATGGATAGGAAGTGAGGAGCCATGCTCCGACCGCGCATTATCGACGCCCTCAAGACCGCCATGAAAAGCCGGAACAAGGCCCAGGTATCGACGCTCCGCCTGATCATGGCAGCCTTGAAAGACCGCGACATTGCGGCGCGCTCCAACGGCAACCCGGACGGCGTATCGGACGACGAAGTGCTGAGCATGCTGCAATCGATGATCAAGCAGCGCCGCGAATCGATCAAGCTTTACGAACAAGGCGGGCGCATGGAACTGGCCCAGCAGGAAGCCGGAGAAATTGCCATTATCGAGAACTTTCTGCCGCAACAGATGAGCGAAGACAAAATTGCCGCCGCCATCGACGACGCCATTGCCGCCATCGAGGCAACAAGCCTCAAGGACATGGGCAAGGTCATGGGCGCCCTGAAGGCCGATCACGCCGGCACCATGGATTTCTCCAAAGCCAGCACCATCGTCAAGGAACGCCTAAGTTAAGCTTATCCCCGCCTTTCTAGTTATCCACACCCATATACGGCCTGCAAAAGGTGTAAAATAGGCCGATTCGGCGGCCCGCCGAAGCGCTGGTATTCGTGTGGACAAAATATGGCCTTTTCCGATCAATTTCTCGATGAACTCCGCGCCCGAACAGGCTTGGCCGACCTTATCAGCCGCCGCGTCAAGCTGACGAAAAAGGGCCGCGAGCACTCAGGCCTGTGCCCGTTTCACAAGGAAAAGACGCCATCGTTCACGGTCAACGAGGAAAAGGGCTTCTATCATTGCTTCGGTTGCGGCGAACACGGCAGTATCTTTGACTTCATCATGCAGACCGACGGCCTGAGCTTCCCGGAAGCGGTGGAAAAACTGGCCGGCGAAGCGGGTCTGGAAGTCCCCCAGGACAGCCCGGAAAACCGTGCGCGTCAGGAACAACGCAAAACGCTGTTCGATGTTATAGAAAAAGCAGCACAATTGTATGAGCGCTGGCTCCGAATGCCGGAAGGCAAACAGGCGCTGGAGTACCTAAAAGACCGAGGCCTAACGGACAAAACAATCGAAAACTTCGGCTTGGGTTACGCACCCGATAGCCGAAATATGATGAAAGAAGCCTTGGCCCGTGAAGGCATCGACGAAGGCCGGATGATCGCCACCGGGTTAATTATCCAACCTGATGACAATTCGAGAGACCCCTACGACCGTTTCCGAGGACGGGTGATGTTTCCCATTACCGACACCCGAGGGCGCGTCATCGCCTTTGGTGGGCGCATTTTAGACGCCGGCGAACCCAAGTACCTGAATTCCCCGGAAACGCCGCTGTTTCACAAGGGTCGAGTGCTGTACGGGCTGAAGCTGGCGTCCGGCCCGGCGCGCAAGGCCGGCACCATCATCGTCACCGAAGGATACACCGACGTCATTGCCCTCAACCAGGCGGGGTTTGAGAATGCCGTCGCCCCCCTGGGCACGGCATTGACCGAGGACCAGATCAGGGTTTTGTGGAAAATCGTCCCCGAACCGGTGCTCTGTTTCGACGGCGACGCCGCCGGGCAAAAGGCCGCCGCCCGCGCCGCCGAGCGGGCGCTGCCCTTGCTGGCGTCCGGCTACGGGCTGCGCTTCGCGGTGCTGCCAGACGGCGAAGACCCGGACAGCCTGATCAAATCCCAAGGTAGCGCTGCCATGAAGGCCATCATCGACGGCGCGCAACCGTTATCGGAAGTTTTGTGGCGCCTGGAAACCGGCGGGCGGATACCGAAAACGCCGGAACAACGCGCCGCCCTGCAAAAACGCCTCAAGGATTACGCCCGCCAGATCACCGATTCGACACTGCGCTCGCACTTCTCGGCGCTCTTCAACGACCGCCTTTGGCAGGCCGGGAAGGCTAAAAGCAAAGACGGCAAGGGCCGGGATGGCGGCTGGAGCCCGTCCATGAGCCTGGGTCAAGCGACGGCCCCCAAGAGCACCGTCAACTCCGGCAACCGGGCCGAACGGGTGCTGCTGGCGATCCTCATCAACCATCCGGAAATTTTCGACGGCATTGAGGAAACACTGGGCCATTTCAGCTTTTCCGAAAACCGCCTGGATGCGCTTCGCCAGGAACTGATCTCGGTGCTGTTAAAAGACGCTGCCATGGAGACGGAT
>JAZFSL010000197.1:0-6997 GCA_036446135.1 Rhodospirillales bacterium
GCCACGTTCCCTGATAAAATGAGCGGCATTGCGCGCATCCGTACCAACAAGGGCGAATACGAAGCCTTCATCGCTAGCGCCAAGGGCGAGCCGGATAATTTTCTCAATATCAAGGAGCTGCGCGGCAAGTTCGACAGTCTGGTCGGCCCCTACCTGCCGCCGGCCAGGATCGACGAGCTGGCCTCGCGCCTGCTCGCCATCGACAAGGAAGATGACATCAACGAAGTCCTGCGCCTGACGCGCCCGGTTACGGCCGAGCTTCAGGCGGCGGGTGAATAAGGAAAATAGTAATAATGGTCGCAGAAGCAAAAGAAGTCGGGCCCAACAGGTATCGGGAATCTTATGGTCGCTATCTGGAGGATTTCAAGGTCGGTGACGTCTACGAACACCGCCCCGGGCGGACGATTTCGGAGTCCGATAATACGTGGTTCACGCTTTTAACCATGAACCAGCACCCGGTGCATTTCGACGCTGCCTTTGCCGCCAAAAGCGAATGGAAAAAGCCGCTGGTCAATTCGGCCTTCACCCTTTCCGTCGTTGCGGGCATGAGCGTCTCGGATGTCAGCCAGAAAGCTATCGCCAACCTCGGCTGGGACAAGATCAAACTGACAGCCCCGGTGTTTGTCGGCGATACCATCTATGCGGAATCGGAAGTATTGGAAATTCGCGAAAGCAAATCGCGCCCGACCCAGGGCATCGTCACCGTCAAGACCACCGGCAAAAATTCCGATGGCATCGTGTTCATGACCTATGAGCGCACGGCACTGATCCCGAAACGCGGTCATGCCGTCGACGACAAGGCGGATTACTAAAAACCATGCCGCATCCCAAAAACATCACCTCGGCGGAAGACGAGGCGCTGATCCTCGCCTCCATCGACCAGTTCCTAGAACGCGACGTTATACCGTTCGTTCATGATTTAGAGGCCGCCGACGAATACCCCCAGGAAATCGCCGATAAAATGGCCGAGTTGGGCCTGTATGGCGCGACCATTTCACCGGAATATGGGGGCTTGGGCCTAAGTGCCACGACCTATACCAAAATCGTAGAGCGGATATCGGCCGTATGGATATCGGTGTCCGGCATTTTTAACGCGCATCTGATCATGGCCGCCGCCGTCGAACGCGCCGGTACGGACGAGCAAAAGAAAAAATGGCTGCCAAGGTTTGCCAGTGGCGAATTGCGTGGCGGCGTCGCCCTGACGGAACCGGATTGCGGCACCGACCTGCAAGGCGTGCGCACCAAGGCCGTCAGGGACGGTGATGAATACGTCATCGACGGGGCCAAGATGTGGATCACCAATTCCATAAAAGGCAACGTGCTGGCGGTGTTGGTCAAGACCGACCCAAAAGCAGAACCCGCCCACAAGGGCATGAGCCTGATTCTGGCCGAAAGTCGCGCCGGGTATGAGGCCAGCAAGTTGCATAAGCTTGGCTACAAGGGCATCGACACCGGGGCCTTGCAATTTGACGGTGTGCGCGTGCCGGCGGAAAACCTCGTCGGCGGCAAAGAGGGCCGGGGGTTGCAGCAGATTTTATCTGGGCTGGAACTGGGCCGCATCAATGTTGCCGCCCGCGGCGTCGGGCTGGCCCGGGTGTGCCTGGAAGAAAGCCTGGCCTACGCGCAAGCCCGCAAGACCTTCGGCAAGCCCATCGCCCAGCATCAGGCAATCCAGATCAAGCTTGCCGACATGGCGACCAGGGTAGAGGCAGCGCGGCTTTTGGTCGAGCAGGCGGCCAGGGCCTACGACACTGGGGAGCGCTGCGATATGGAGGCGGGTATGGCGAAATTGTTCGCTACCGAGGCGGCTTTGGAAAACTCGCTCGAAGCCATGCGTATCCACGGGGCGTACGGCTATTCCAAGGAATTTAATATTGAGCGCTATTATCGGGACGCGCCGCTTTTGGCCATCGGTGAAGGCACCAACGAGTTACAGCGCATCATCATCGCCCGCCAACTGGTCGAGCGGAACCCGATTTAGGGGCTTTTTAATTGGCAAATTCGTCGTCGCGGACGATTCCACCCGCTCGGAATTTGCCCTTGCCCCCAAAAGACAACCGCCCCCAACTGACGTTGGAGGCGGTCACCTAGAATAGTTGTTCGTCTCGGGCGCTATTCGACGACGGACAGGTTCTCGGCTGAAGATTTGCCGTTTTGTCCGGGGACGAGTTCATACTCGACCTTTTGTCCTTCGTTAAGCGTGCCTAGTCCGGCGCGTTCGACGGCCGAAATGTGGACAAATGCATCATTGGAACCATCTTCGGGCTCGATGAAGCCAAAACCCTTGGTTGGGTTAAACCATTTTACTGTACCAGTAGCCATTAGTTAATTTCCTCTAACAGATATCATGTTTCCGTGCCTCACACTATGTGACGGCACGGTCGTTTAAACGCTTACATTGTCAGGGGATAACTAATTTAATCGGTGTACCGGTTATTTAGAAATACATAACAAATGCAACACGTATCGATGGGTGTGTAGAGAATATCCCGGAAAAGTCAATGGGATTCGATAGCTTTATGTTTATTCGGGTTCCTGGGTACTATCCCTTGTGGTTGGTCTCGATCAATACTAGCGGGCGTTAGGTCCGGTTCAGGCCTGGTGGATTGGCTATTTTTGCCGCGTTAAACTTTGTCGAAACCTGCCGCATAGGTGGCCGCGTCTGTTGCGTCCCATTGCAAAACATCCTCAAGGACTTCCTGCGTGTGCTGACCCAGCGTCGGCGGCGCGGAATGGATGCGAACCGGGGTTTGCGAAAGCTTCAGGGGCGAGCCGATGATGCGCTCCCGCCCGATACTGGCATGGTCGACTTCGACTACCATGTCACGGGCGGTGACCTCGGGCGCTTCCAATACCTGATCGACCGAGCGCAACGCCCCGGCAGGAAGGCCCGCGCCATGCAAAACCTTCAGCCAGTCATCTCGAGCCTTAGTTTTCAAAATGGGTTCCATGATCGCATAGAGGGCGACGCGGTTTTCCGCCCTGGCGGCATTGCTGGCGAAGCGCGGATCGTCGGCCATGTCGGCGCGGCCGAGGATGTCTGCCAACTTGCGGAACTGGCGGTCGGCGCCGATGGCCAGGGCCAGCGGATGATCGGCAGTCTCGAATGGCCGGTACGGCACCACGGACGAATGATCGTTGCCGAGCCGCTTGGGCCGCTCGCCGGTCATCAGGTAAGACGCGCCTTGATTAACCAGCAGCGTGATGGCGCTGTCGAGAAGGGCGATATCGATGTCCTGGCCGTGGCCGGTCTTTTCGCGGTGATACAGCGCCGCCAAAACAGCCGCCACGGCGTCCTGGCCGGCGACCAGATCGGTGATGGCTGCGCCGACTTTCATCGGCGGGTCGCCTTCTTCGCCGATGATGTCCATGATCCCGCTTTCCGCCTGGACCAGGAAATCGTAGCCCGCGCGCGCTGCCATGGGCCCGGTACGCCCATAGCCTGAAACAGAGCAATAGATCAGGCCGGGGTTGGCTTTGCGTAACTCTTCGGCACCGAGCCCGTATTTCTGCATCGCGCCCTGACGCAAATTTTCGATGATGACGTCGCTTTTCAAGGCCAGCGACCGGGCGATGGAGCGGCCTTCTTCGGTTTTCAAATCAACGATAATGCTTTTTTTGTTGCGGTTAGTGACCTGGAAATAAGCGCTTTCGCCGTTCTTGAAGGGCGGGCCGAAATGACGGATGTCGTCGCCTTCGGGGCTTTCCAGCTTGATGACATCGGCGCCCAGATCACCCAGCATCATGGCGCACCAAGGGCCTGCCAGGACGCGGGAAAAATCAAGGACCCGGATACCATCGAGCGCGCCGGGCATGGATCAGCCTCGTTGGTCGAAGCGTCGGCCGACCAGGGCCGAGGCGATATTGATTTTCTGGATGTCGATGGCGCCGCCGGCAATGCCCCAGCCCCAGCCGTCGCGCAAGCGCCGTTCCATATCAAACTCCTTGGAATATCCGTAGGCGCCCATGATCTGCATGGCGGCGCCGACCACGTCGCGGACCATTTCGTTGGAAAAACACTTGGCCAGCGATGAATCCAAAATTGACGGCAGGCCATCGGCAGCGTTCTGCGCGGCACGCCAGATCAGCAGGCGCGAGGCTTCGACGCGCATCGCCATCTCCGCCAGTTTCAACTGCACCGCCTGGAAGTCGATCAACGCCTTGCCGAACTGTTTGCGATCCTGAACATAGGCCAGCGCCTCATCCAGCGCCGATTGCGCGATGCCCAGACACATCGTTGCGTTGCCGCAGCGTTCCAGGTCAAACGCCTGCATCAGTTTCTTAAAGCCGCCTGCCGGGACGATCAGGTTTTCTTCCGCGACCTCGACGGCGTCGAAGAAAATGTCCGCCGACGGCACGCCGCGAAAGCCCATCAGGCGTTCGCGTTTGCCGAAACTGAGACCGGGCACGTCTTTCTCAACCAGCACGGCGCCGATACCTCTGGCGCCGGGGTCATCGGACAGGCGGCAATACACCACATAGGCGTCGGCATGGCTTGCGCCCGAACACCAGCGCTTCTGCCCGTCAATGCGGATTTTCCCGTCTTTGACTGATGCTTTGGTTTTGAGGTCCGTCAATGCTGTGCCGGCGTCGGGTTCCGACATGGCGACGGCGACGGTGATTTCCCCGGCTGTTACCTGGGGTACGATGCGTTTGACCAACGCCGCATTGGCGAAATGCTCGATGGCTCGAATGGGGCCGACCGAGCTTTCAAAAATTGGAAAGGCGATCGCCGGCGAGACCTTGGCGAATTCTTCGAGAACGATCAATGCTTCCAGATTGCCGAGGCCAAGACCGCCCAATTTCTCAGATACGTTGACGCCGAGAAATCCCATCTCGGCGTAACGCTTGATCTGGTCCCTGGAAAGCGGCTCGTCGGCATCTTCCAGCTGGCGGGCGATGTCACGCATTTCACCTTGGGCGAAGGCGCTGGCGGCATCCTGTAGGAGGCGTTGCTCGTCGGAAAGGCGGAAATCCATCCCTGAGGGTGTCCTGGGTTATTTACTAGGTTCGAGGAACCTTATCCCCAGAGCAACCTCAAGGAAATAGAATTACCCCGGCCTTCTTATGCCGCGTTGCGCTCGGAGGGTCGCTTGCGATTGCGGCCATGGCGGCGGCGTTTCGGCTGCTGCCCGTAGCGCGGTTTGTTGTTATTGCGGGGCGCTTTGTTGCGCTCCTTGCTGCGTCCCTGGCCGCGACCGTTGCCACGCCCGTTACCCGGCGCTTTGGGGATCGGCCCGGTGGGTTCATCGCCGATCACCGTCAAGCGGCGCTGGATCAGGCGTTCGATATCGCGCAGATAGGCGCGTTCGGCCGGATCGCAGAACGAAACAGCTTCCCCGCCGGCGCCGGCTCTGGCCGTCCGTCCGATGCGGTGGACATAGCTTTCCGGCTCGTTGGGAAGCTCAAAATTGATGACATGGGTGATGCCGGTGACATCGATGCCCCGGGCCGCAATATCGGTCGCCACCAGAACCCTGGCATGGCCGTCGCGGAACCGTTTGAGAGCCCGTTGGCGCGCCCCTTGGGACTTGTTGCCATGAATGGCTTCGGCGTCGATGCCTCTTTTGCCGAGCTTCTCGGCGACGTGGTTCGCGCGATGCTTGGTGCGGGTGAACACGATCACCCTGGACAGCGCCGGATTATCCATGATGTCAGACAGCAAGCCAATCTTGCCACCCGCTTCGATGTGATGGATGCTTTGCTCGATGCGTTCGATCGGGGTTGCCTGGGGCGTCACCTCGACACGGATCGGATCAGAGAGCAGCTCGCCCGACAGGTTCGATATTTCACCGGGCATGGTGGCGGAAAACAACAAAGATTGGCGTTTTCTAGGCATCGTCTGGATGATTTTACGAACATCGCGAACGAAGCCCATGTCGAGCATCCGGTCGGCCTCGTCGAGGACAAGGTGCTCGATGGCGCTCAGCACCAACTGGCGCTGGTTCATCAAATCAAGCAGACGGCCGGGCGTGGCGATGACGATATCGACGCCACGCGCCAGGGCGTTGCACTGTGGTTTCTGGCTGACGCCGCCGAAGATCACGGTTTGGCGCAAATGCAGATTTTTGCCGTAGGCGTGGAATTCTTCGCCGATCTGGATAGCCAGTTCGCGGGTCGGCGCCAGGACCAAGGCGCGCGGGCTTCTGGGCGCGTTGGCGCCGCTGTGTCCGTGGTTGCGCGAAAGCTGGTGGAGAATGGGCAGCGCGAAGGCCGCCGTCTTGCCGGTGCCGGTCTGGGCGATGCCCAGCATATCGCGGCCCTTGAGAAGTTCGGGGATGGCCTGCGCCTGGATCGGTGTCGGGATGACATGGTTCCTGGCCAGCAAGGCGCGTTGGATAGGATCGGCCAAGCCGAATCCTGAGAAGGTGTTATTAGTCACGTGGGGTATCCTTAAAGTAAGCCTGAAGCGCGGGCGTCATTATTGACGGGCTCGAGCCAAGGCGTTTTTCCTTATTCCGAGCGCGGCCGGAACGGAAAGATTTTTGATTATTGTTCCCGGGAAATGGTGCCGTTGGAAAACAGCTCTTCGCGCAATCGCGAGACAATCTACGGGCGCTAAATGGACTCTTTAGGTCCTGATGTCAAGTTAATCCGTTTTTTTGTCTTTAGTTATGGGGTGGCTGTCGGCCGTTCTCTCCGGTTTCACCCGGTTGCTTTATGGCGACAATGCCCTAAAATTTCTTCTTTCCTAATGATGATGGAAGCCAGTAATGACGCTGCCCTTGGAAGGCGTTCGTATCCTCACCGTCGAACAATATGGCGCCGGCCCCTTCGGTACCATGTGGCTGGCCGACCAGGGTGCGGAGGTAATCAAGATCGAACAGCCCGAAGGCGGTGATTTCGCCCGCGCCTTGGGGCCGTATTGGTTCGATAACGGCGAAAGCCAGTGGTTCCACGCTTATAATCGCAACAAAAAAAGCCTGACGCTTGATCTGGAAAGCGATCAAGGCCGGCAAGTCCTTTATGATCTGGTGAAATCGGCGGATGCGCTGAC
>JAZFSL010000198.1:0-3292 GCA_036446135.1 Rhodospirillales bacterium
GTTCATCAAACGCGCCCAGGCCTTCGAGCGCGAAGGGTTGTTCAACAAAGCCATCGAGGAGTACACCCAGGCCATCCTTGTCGATCCGAAAAACGCCGGCGCCTATTTCGGGCGCGGTTGGGCGCATGAATCCCAGCAACGCCACGACGATGCCATCCGCAATTTCAGCCAGGCAATCAGGCTCAACGCTGTCTTTGCCGACGCCTATTTTGGTCGCGGGTGGGCCTATGAACAACAGCAAAAAATCGATCTTGCCATTGGCGAATACGGCCACGCCATCAAGGCGGCGCCGGATTATGCGGATGCCTATTTCAGCCGCGGCATTCTGGCCTTCCTCCAGGGACGGCTTGGCGCGGCGGCCAAAGACTTTACCGGCGTTTCCAAAAATTCAAAGGGCAGCCTCAGAGACTACGCCTTGATCTGGAAATATGTGGCCGAAACCCGCACCGGCGCCGACAAGAGCGAGGCCCTTGCCCTCATCAAGGGATTGGTGTCGCGCAACGGCTTGGCCGGCGCCCTGGTCACTATGTTCGCAGGGCAAGCCGGTGAAGAAGACATCTTAGCCCAGGCTGCATCATCGGACCCAAAGAAGCAGCGCGAAAACGAATGCATTGCGTTTTTCTTTCTCGGCCAAAGCCATCTGATCGCGGGCGACACTCAAGGCGCTGCGGACTATTTCAGAAAAACGCTGGCCACGGGGGTGGTTAATTTCCGCCAATACGCGGCGGCCAGAATCGAACTGGCCCGGATCCAGAAATAAGGAACTGCAGCGGCAATTATTGCAGCCGCATGACCCGAAGCACCCGGCCCCGGTAAATCACGGTTTGGGTTTTTTCCAGGGCCTCGATATTTTTCATCAAGTCCAAATAATACTTCGCCTGCGCCGTCCACATGGGATGCCCCGAGGCAGTCTTTAATTTCCACAAACTGTAGTAGTAAAGACAACCGCCGGGGTTGGTGAAATCCCGGTACGCTATATGACGGATTGATTGACCGAGGAGATATTGCTTCAGCGCCTTTGACCCCTTGAAAAAAGGCATCCCTGGCTTGCGGCTGGCGCCGCCTGGAACGTCAATGTTGAAAACCACGTTGCGCCGGTAATCAAGGGCGAAGGGATGAGCGAGCACGGCCATAAACTTTTTGCCTGATGGAACCGCCGCCTGCATTTTTTTGTAAGCATCTCTGCTTTTATCTCCCAGATTGACCACGCCCCACTGATCGATGAGGCGGTTGAAATCACGATAAACAGACACCGGCGCCAGCAGCACGGCCAGGATGCATAACACAAGTGGACCCGCCTTAAAGACCAGCGGGCGGTGAAGGCGGCCCAGAAACACAGACACGGTGGCGATCAACGCTGCGCCTAGGAACGGCGCCACATACCGGTGCAGGGTTTCGATGCTGTCGTAGGTCAACGTCGCTGCCGTCACCACGCTCATGATCACGGCAGCGCCGTAAAGCGCCATACCCGCCCGCGAGTCCCGGTAAAAGGCGCACAACACCACCGGAACCAGCAGCAGGGAAATCTGCGGTGCGATGAGGAATTTCCCGACAAAGGCCAACAGGTCAGGCAACGGAAACCGGCCGGAATAGGTTGCGGCAAACCCTGGCTGATGGTTGCCCTGAAACAGCGGAAACAAAATCGTTGCCGACGACCGGTATAGCAGCGCCATCCACGGCGCCAAAAAAACCAGCGCCGAAAGGCCCAGATGCACCAAGGGCATAACAAGGCTCATACTCTTGGTGCGCCAGCCGTCGAAAACCAATGCCAGCCAATAGAATAACACCGTTATCGCCGCAACACCGAGGTAATGCGCCTTCAGGCTGGACGCCGCCGCCGCCACCAACCCGATCAGCCATAACCCTTTTACGGATGGGCTGCCTAAAGGCATCGGTTGCATGCTCCGAAACAGCGTCAAAAACAGGACCATGCCGGTGACATGACTGGAACTGTTGCCAAGGCGGAACGGCATGATCACCGGCATGATCACCGTCACAATC
The DNA here is from genome assembly GCA_036446135.1 of Rhodospirillales bacterium. Lineage (GTDB taxonomy): Bacteria > Pseudomonadota > Alphaproteobacteria > Rhodospirillales > Casp-alpha2 > Casp-alpha2. The sequence goes on from JAZFSL010000198.1 coordinate 2,002, forward strand.
AACGCCACCATATAAGGCGCCGCCCCTTCCATACCGGCCCGGCGCAGGAACCCGGTAGTCAGGCCAAAGACGACGATTACGGCGATACCCCGGTCCAGGAGAAACCCATTAACATCGGTTCCGGCCATCATGACCAGAGACTGCAACACCGTATGGCCGCCAAACGCGGACAAACGGCGAAGGCTGAAGGGCTCTATCAGGGTCCCGGTTTCAAGCAGTCTGGTTACGAAGGTGAAATAGACGATGTCGTCGTCGGAACAATTAAACCCTATGAATGAAATATAAGAGCCATAACGAAGAAGCAGCACGGCCAGCGCCAGAGTGATTAATGCCCCTGTTAATCCGGCCCCCGACCATTCAGAAAAATCAACCCGAACGAAAGGCGTCTTTATGACCGCTGCCCCGAACAGGACAACGCCCAGTCCGACGACGCCAAACAGGACCGGCGCCGTGGCAACTCCCAACAACGTCAGGACGCCGCCAAGGGTAGCAACCCCGGCCATGCCCCAGCCGGCGGCGAGGCCCCAATCGGGTGCGTCCTTAGCGGAGAAACCCGCCAACCGGGCGACCAGGGCGCCCCAACCGATAAAACCGGCCAGCACCACCAATCCCCACAGGAAAATGAAAAAGAAGTTTGCCAAAAGTTCTCTCTATCCCCTTTCCGGTTTTTTAATCGGCCACAACGAGCCCAGAACAATAACCAGACCGCTACTAAAAGCGACCAACCACATCGCCCACTGCCAACCCCACTGGGTGAAGTCAAAAACCACGGCATTGACACCGGGCGGAAGGAAAACCGCCTTGAAGGCCATATTGGCCTTCCACACCGGCAACGGTTTACCGTTGAGCGTCGCTCGCCAGCCAGGATGGAAGCCATCGGCATAGACCAGCCAGGCGCCATCCGGGCCGGCGATCTTGACCGTCGCCGCCAGTCGGTTGGCGGAAAAACCCGTAATGGCAATGCCCTGGGCTGCAAGCGACATGGCGTTCGGGTATTCCCCGGCAACCGACCGCACGAGGCGGCGCTCCCCCCCATCGGTGCGCTCGACCAACACGGCGCTCCCCATGGCGGCAGCAGCAACGCTTGCCGACGCTTCCAGGACGTCTTCCTCATAACGGGTGATCAACTGCAACTTCGAGCGCCCTGAGCAACCGGCGAGCCGAAAGAAAACGGCGTCCGGTGATTTTTTGTGCAAGGCGCCCAACTGCCGCACGTCGGCGTCAGGCCCGAATTGGTGGACCACCAGATCACCCACCTCGGGACTGAAATACGCGACTTTTTCTTGGGACG
>JAZFSL010000199.1:0-3605 GCA_036446135.1 Rhodospirillales bacterium
CCAACGTCACCAAGCACGCCGAAGGCTCCTGCATGGCGTCATTCGGCGATACCAAGGTGCTGATTACGGCTTCCGTCGAAGAACGCGTGCCGCCGTGGCTGCGCGATTCCGGCGCCGGCTGGGTGACGGCGGAATACGGCATGTTGCCCCGCGCCACCAACACCCGCACCGGGCGCGAGGCGGCGCGCGGAAAGCAATCGGGCCGGACCCAGGAAATCCAGCGCCTGATCGGGCGTTCCATGCGTGCCGCCACCGACCTGAAAGCCATGGGCGAAATGCAGATCACGCTCGATTGCGACGTCCTGCAAGCCGACGGCGGCACCCGCACGGCGGCTATCACCGGCGCCTATGTGGCGCTGCGTTTGGCGTTTCAGCGTTGCGTCGATTTAGGCATCCTGGAATCCGTGCCGCTCACCGACAACGTCGCCGCCGTATCGTGCGGAATCTATCAGGGCCATTCGGTGCTCGATCTGGATTACGCCGAAGACAGCAACGCCGACGCCGACGCAAACTTTGTTCTCACCGGGTCCGGCGAGATCATCGAAATTCAGGGAACCGCAGAAGGTGACCCGTTCAGCAAAGACGCGTTTCTGGAACTTTTGCAGCTGGCCGAAAAAGGCGCTGGCGAGCTAGTTGATATACAAAAGTCGATTTTCGACAAGGGGTAGACGATCAATGGCGCGGCGATTTACCGAGGACAAACTCATCATCGCCAGCCACAACCCCGGCAAGGTTCAGGAAATCGGCGATCTGTTGGCGCGTTTTGACGTTCAGGTCGTCTCTGCCGGTGATCTCGGTCTCGAAGAACCGGAGGAAACGGGGAAAACATTCGTTGCCAATGCGGAACTAAAAGCCCGCGCCGCTGCAACCGGTGCAAACCTGCCGGCGCTGGCCGACGATTCCGGGCTGGCAGTAGCGGCGCTGAATGGCGAGCCCGGTATCTATTCGGCGCGCTGGGCCGGACCGGACAAGGATTTTGACCTCGCCATGCAAAAAGTCGAAACCGCCCTCAAGGGGCAAGACGACCGGCGCGCCAAATTCGTCTGTGCGCTGGCCGTGTGCTGGCCGGATGGATATTTGGAAACCTTTGAAGGCACGGTTTCCGGCAGCCTCGTCTGGCCGCCCAGGGGCAGCAACGGTTTTGGCTATGACCCCGTCTTCGTCGCCGACGGCTATGATAGTACCTTTGGTGAAATGGACCCGGACAAGAAGCATCACATCAGCCACCGAGCCGATGCCTTCCGGAAACTGGTCGATGCCTGTTTCCGGTAATAAGACGCTCGGCGTTTATATCCACTGGCCGTTCTGTGCCTCCAAGTGCCCGTACTGCGACTTCAACAGCCATGTCAGTGAAGGCGTCGATCACGCCCGATGGGCCAAGGCGCTGGAATCGGAGCTTAATCTGGCCGCCATGGAAACGCCGGAACACACCGTAACCAGCATTTTTTTCGGCGGCGGCACGCCGTCGTTAATGGACCCGCAAACCACCGGCTCGTTGATTGCCAGCGTCAAAAAGCGCTGGAAGAGCGTCCCTAATATGGAAGTAACGCTGGAGGCCAATCCGTCCACCGCCGAAGCCGGGCGATTCCGCGCCTTCAGAGACGCCGGCATCAACCGGCTATCGATCGGGGTTCAGTCGTTGCGCGATGATTACTTGAAGTTCCTCGGTCGCGGCCATTCGGCAAAAGAAGCCATCAACGCCATCGAGCTGGCGAAAAACCTGTTCGCGCGGCTGTCATTCGATTTGATTTACGGCCTTCCCGGCCAGACGGCGCCAGATTGGTGCCAGGAACTGGCGCAGGCGATAGATTTGGCGGGAAGCCATCTGTCGCTGTATCAGCTTTCCATCGAGCCGGGCACGGCGTTCGGTCGCGACGGCGTCGAGGCCACGGACGAGCTGACCGGGGTGGAGCTTTACGAAATTACCCACGAGCGCCTCGCCATCGCCGGGCTGTTGGCCTACGAAATTTCAAACCATGCGCGCCCGACCTGCGAATGCCGGCATAATCTCGATATCTGGCAGGGCGGCGATTATGTCGGCATCGGCCCCGGCGCCCACGGGCGCATCACCGGGCGAAACCGAACCGAAGCCCACTACCGCATCCACGATCCCAACCGCTGGCTGCAACGGGTCGAGGAAAAAGGCCACGGCACGGGCAAGCGGCAAAGCCTGCCCAGGCGCATGCGCGCCGAGGAAATCATCATGGCCGGGCTGAGGCTGTGCGAAGGCGTCAATTTTGAGCGTTTCCAGGTGGCAACGGGAAAAGACCCCGAAGATTTCATCAGCGCCTCGGGCCTTAGGCAGATGATCGACGGTCGCTTTATCGAAGCCGACGACGTCGGCATCCGCGCCACACCGCAAGGACGGCTGTGCCTGAACGAAGTGCTGCGGCAATTGCTGGCCGCCTGATGATCTGCGGCGCCCGGTTGATGTCGAGATTGTCGCCAGGCGGGAATCCAAAACCTAATTCGTCACTGCCTGAAACGTATCCGGCGCGGGGCTGATAATTTCAGGCCCCTTGCGGGTTACCTTCATTACCGCCAACCCCCGCTCGGCCACCCCTTCTGGCAGGAAGCGGAAAATGCCGTCGCGGCCCCAAAAGCCGCTGGGAACAGTAATCGCGGCGGCGGAATAGTCGGCGCCGTTTTTACCCCTGGCGAGCACCACAGCAAGGGCGGCGGCGTCATAAGCCAGCGTCGCCAGCCGGGGCGGGGGTTTGCCGAAGGTTGATTTGTAGGTGGCTTCAAAGTCGGTTCTAGCGATGGGTGAGGGAGCCGCAAACCAGCCGCCCAACAGCGCCGGTTCGGCGCCAATGTCTTTATCGTCCCATTGCCCGGTACCCATTATGCGGACCTTTTTGGGATCGATGTCATAGAACGGCAGCAGGGCTGCGATCGACTGCAAGCGCTTGCCGCCGTCGGCGACTAGCAGCGCCTCGAAGGGAAGCCCGCCGATGGTCTGCAACCTCTCGAGATGTTTATGGGCGCGCCTGGAAATTTCGTCTTCCTTGCCTTCCAGCTCCTTGCGCTGCGCCAACAAAGCGCCGCGGCGAGAGCCGTATTCGGCTAGCGCCTTGACGGCGGGGGCGAAGTCGTCTGCCAGGGGGTCGTAGAACTGGACCTTAGCGACGGAGCCGCCGGTCCGCCCTACGGCCGCTTCTAGGGCGCGAACGACAGTTTCCCCATAAATAGTATCCGGCGCCAGGGCAGCATAGCGGCGGATGCCCTTGGACTGCGCAAAGGCGACGATGCGGTTAATTTCCGCGCTCGGCAGAAAGCCCATGGTGTAGGTGCCGTTGCCGACGATCGAACGATCCGACGAAAATGACACCACCGGCACATTGGCGGCGCGGGCCGACGGGCCGACGGCGCGCACGCTTGCCGACAGCAACGGCCCCAAGATCAACGACGCGCCATCGCCGACGGCCACTGTCGCCGCATGGACCGCGCCCGTGGCCGTGCCCTTGGTATCACGGACCAGCAATTCAAATTTTTTATCGGCAAAAGCAAACACGGCCAGTTGCGCGGCGTTCAACATGGCCTGGCCAAGCCGGGCGTTGGTCCCGCTTAGCGGCACCAACAGCGCCACCCGGACGGTATCGCCG
>JAZFSL010000200.1:0-4469 GCA_036446135.1 Rhodospirillales bacterium
GCGCCGGCGGTCATATACGGCGTTGTCAACGTCATTGCCGGACAGGCAGCGGCATTTTCCGCCCTCGGCGCCATGTTGATGGGGACCATCGTCACCGGCCTGTTTGTCGCCCTGTCGATGACGTCCGGCGGCGGCGCCTGGGCCAATGCCAAAAAATATATTGAAGATGGCAACCACGGTGGCAAGGGTTCGGACGCCCACCACGCAGCCGTTACCGGTGATACGGTCGGCGATCCTTACAAGGATACGGCAGGCCCGGCGATCAACCCGATGATCAAGATCATCAACATCGTCGCCATTCTGATGTTGGCAATTTTGGCCTAATTTTGAGGTAAAAAAACCAGGTCCTAATAATCGTTTCCCGTTCCGCCGCTTTCGCCGGGGATCTCGTTCTCGGTGTTTTGGTTCTTCTTGTTGTTTTGCTTGAAACGGCCCAGGTTACCGATCAGTTGTTCAAGGATAGTCATTTTATTGCCGTGTGTGGGGGTCTTACGGTCCACGGGCTGAATAGTCTGGCTTTGCTCAAGTCCCCTGGTATCGACAGAAGCGACCTTGCCGTCCTTGGTAAACTTCACCACCAGGACTTGACGTTCCGTGACTTTCGGCTCGAAAAAGGCAAAAGTCGCGGTGCGTTTGGAAATGTAATACCAGGTGTCGCTGCCGAAGGCAGTGATCGAAGAAGGTGAGCCGAGAATTTCCGCCACGTCTTCGCGCGATTGCTCTCCCGGTTTGATCTCAATAACCCTTTCAGGATCAAGCAGATTGCCCCGGGTGTTCAGTTTTTCGGAACAGGCAGCGACACTCAAAACCAGAGCACCCGCCATCAGGGTTTTTGAAAGAGTATTCAGCTTTAAAATCAGGGTATTATTCACAGCACTCATAGCCTTATACCGCACCGAAATGCGCACGATGCCCCAAGGGTGCTTGTTAATCAGGTGCAGAAGGGAAAATTGCACCTCTATAAGTGAATTGTCAAATTATGCCGAATAACGATTTCCAGAATTTCCAGCCAGCGAGCCGACTAATGAAATTTTTAAATTTCCTGGGCCCCAGGCCTATCGACAGAAAGTCCCGGAAAATATACGTTTCCCTGGTTAAACAGGCGCGCGAGCAGGCGTTTTATCTATCTTTTGGCGTTCCCGACACGCCTGATGGGCGCTTTGATATGATTGTTCTGCATGCGTTTTTGCTGTTCCGGCGTTTCAAGCAGGACCATGAACGGACCGAGGCGCTGGGGCAGGCTGTTTTCGATTTGATGTTTACCGATATGGACCAGAACCTGCGTGAAATGGGAATTGGGGATTTAGGCGTCGGAAAACGCATCAAGGGTATGGCGGAAGGATTTTTCGGTCGCATGGAAGCCTATGAAAAGGGCCTGAACGATGTGCAAGAATTGCAAAATGCCTTGAAACGCAATCTATTTCGCAAATCTACCCCTTCGCCTTCCCAGGTTTCCGCCATGGCCGCATACGTGCAGACCGAGGCCGCCCGGCTGGATATGATCGATATGGAAACGCTGTTGGCAGCCGACATTAAATTTACCCCGCCGTCAGAAGACAAAGCGAAACAACCATGACTACCGAAACCTTGGAATTCTCCCGCGAAATAGCCACAGAAAAAATTGGTGACGCAGGCCGAACGATGTCCATCGAGGCGACGCCGGAAGAACGCGACCGCCTGGCGATCCGGTTCGGGCTTATATCCCTTGAGCGGCTCAGCGCGGAAATCATTCTGACACCGGAAAAGGGCGGCAAATTGATCAGGCTGAAGGGGGCTTTTTCAGCCCTTATCACGCAAAATTGCGTCGTCACCCTTGAGCCTTTTGAAAGCATCATCGAAGAAAAGCTTGAACGGGTGTTCGACACCACTCTCATGGAAGAGGAAGCACTTGGAGAAAGCCCGGAAGGGGGTTTCGAATTTAAACACCAGGACCCTCCGGAACCGGCAGGTGACGGGATCATTGACGTTGGCGAGGCGGTGGCCGAACAATTGGCGCTTGAAATTGACCCTTTTCCACGAAAACCGGGGGTTTCCAGCGGCAATTTCACCACCGACCCCGAGGCAGCGGCGGCCTTATCACCGGAAAATGGAAGAACAGGAAAAAACGGGCCTTTTGCCGCCCTCGAAGATCTGAAAAAGAAACTGAGATAATGCCCGTAAGTGGCTTGCCCCAGTGGGCCAATCGTTTATAAGTATGCGCCCACCGGATGGGGCGTATTGATGAGGTATTTCTACAATGGCTGTTCCTAAGAAAAAGATATCAAAATCGCGCAGAAACATGCGCCGTTCGCATGATTCCCTGGCCGCTGCCGTTCATGAAGAATGCCCCAATTGCGGCGAACTGAAACGTCCCCATCATGTTTGCAGCGCTTGTGGCCACTACAATGGCCAAGAAGTCGTGGAAACCGGGGACGCCGCCTGACATACTTTTGTTGGGGCCGCATAGATTTTTCTAAAATCGGCCCAGGGGGAAGGGTCCTATGACTGAGCATCTTACGCTTTCCATAGATGCCATGGGCGGTGACAACGCGCCTGGTATGGTGATTGAAGGGATTGAGGCATCCCTGGCAATTCTTTCATCTGTGAATTTTCTTTTGTACGGCGATGAGGCCCAACTAACGCCACTTCTGAAAAAGCATCCCCAAGTAGAGCGCGTTTCAGAAATCCGCCACACCACTGAAGTCGTCACCAATGAGGAAAAAGTCCGCACCGCACTGCGCGAAGGTCGAAATTCCTCTATGCGACTGGCTATTGATGCCGTCGGCTCGGGTGAAGCCGCAGGGGTCATTTCCGCCGGCAACACCGGCGCGTTGATGGCCACGGCCAAGTTTGTGTTGAAAACACTTCCCGGCATCGACCGCCCGGCCATCGCCGCTTATTTCCCGACCGAGCGTGGAGAAAGCGTCATGCTGGACCTCGGCGCCAACATAGATTGCGATGCCGACAATCTGGTGCAGTTTGCCGTTATGGGGGAAGTTTTCGCCCATAATGTGCTGGGCCGGAAAAATCCATCCATCGGCATCCTCAACGTCGGCGTCGAAGACCTCAAGGGCAACGACGCCGTGCGTACCGCCGCCACGATGCTTCAGGAATCCTCGTTACCGATTAAGTATTACGGTTTTATCGAAGGTGATGATATCGGCGCCGGCACCGTGGATGTCATCGTCACGGACGGGTTTACCGGTAACATCGCACTCAAAACAGCGGAAGGGACGGCAAAAATGTTCGACACATTCCTCAGGAATGCGATGACAAGTTCCCTGATGTCGAGGTTCGGCGCTTTGTTAGCCCGTGGCGCGCTTAAAAAATTAAAGATGCAAGTCGATCCCCGGCGCTACAACGGCGCCATGTTCTTAGGGCTCAACGGCATCTGCATCAAAAGTCACGGCGGTACGGATGCGGTCGGCTTCGCCAATGCCATTCACGTGGCGATTGAGCTGATTACCAATTCCTTTAACGAAGATATCAAAAAAGATTACGCACAACTTTCAGAGCAGCGCGCGAACACGAAAAAGGTCATTGGCTAAAGATGAGAGTACATTCCGAAATTATCGGTTGTGGGTCCTACCTTCCCGAACGGGTGATGAGTAATGCCGAACTTTCCACCATGATCGACACCACAGACGAGTGGATTGTCGGGCGCACCGGCATCAAGCAACGCCATCTGGCCGCCGATGGGGAGTTGACGTCGGACCTGGCCTTGAAGGCAGCGGAACGCGCCCTTGCACATGCCGGAATTTCAGCCGCAGAAGTGGATATGCTGATCCTGGCGACGACCACGCCAGACAATACCTTTCCCGCCACGGCGACCAAGGTCCAGTCCAAGCTGGGCATGACCAACGGTGCCGCCTTTGATATTCAGGCGGTTTGCTCGGGCTTCGTTTACGGGTTGGCCGTCGCCGATAATTTCATCAAGGCGGGACAATCGAAAACCGTTGTCCTGATCGGGGCCGAAACATTTTCGCGCATACTCGACTGGGAAGACCGTTCCACCTGTGTGTTGTTTGGCGACGGTGCCGGCGCCGTGGTATTACGCGCCGGAGAAAAGATCCTAGACGCCAGCCCCGGAGAAGTCGGGCACAACCGGGGCAGGGGCGTGTTATCGACGCATCTTCATTCCGATGGCTCCACCAATGATTTGTTATACGTCGATGGCGGGCCGTCTTCGACCCAGACCGTCGGCCATGTGCGGATGGACGGCAAGGGGATCTTTCGCCATGCCGTTGCCAATCTGGCTTCTATCGTCGTCGAGACTCTGGAAGCCAACGGCCTGGTCTCGGAAGACATCGACTGGCTGGTTCCCCATCAGGCCAACAAACGGATTTTAGACAGCACCGCGCGCAAGCTGGGCCTGCCAAACGACAAAGTGGTGGTTACCGTTGATCGCCACGCCAATACGTCCGCCGCCTCGATTCCGTTGGCGCTCGACGAAGCGGTTCGCGACGGAAGAATCAAACAAGGTGACTTGA
>JAZFSL010000201.1:0-3581 GCA_036446135.1 Rhodospirillales bacterium
GCGCGGCGATGATGCGGGCTGCTGCCGATGCTGCCACCGGCGCGCCTTCCCGCCCCCTGGTGTTGGCGGTGACAGTGCTGACGTCGTTGGGCGACGAGGATTTGGCGGCCACGAGTGTCACCGGCAACGCCGCCGCCCAGGTAATGCGGCTGGCCGAACTGGCCAAGCTTTGCGGTCTTGACGGCGTCGTGTGCTCGGCCCGCGAAGCCGAGGCGCTGCGGGCTAAAATGGGAAATGATTTCAAGCTCGTGGTGCCGGGCATCCGCCCCGAATGGGCCGCCAAGGATGATCAGAAACGCATCACCACGCCAAGCCAGGCTGTAAAACTCGGCGCTGATTATCTGGTCATCGGCCGCCCCATCACCGGCGCCGACGACCCGGTGATTGCAGCTAAACGCATCGTTGATGAATTGGGTGGATAATTCATGCCCGTCTCCGTCAAAATATGCGGGCTGAGCGACGAGGCCGCCGTGGCCGCTGCGGTGGAGGGGGGAGTTGGGGGGGGGGCCGATATGGTGGGCTTCGTCTTTTTCCCCGCCTCACCGCGCTACGTGAGCCCACAACGCGCCGGGGAATTGTGTCAAAAGGTGCCGGATGGTGTCACCAAGGTCGGACTGGTGGTCGATGCCAATGACGATTTGCTGGCTGAAATAGTCGAAAAAGCCGGTGCTGATATGTTGCAGCTTCACGGCCACGAAATACCTGACCGGGTGGCTGACATCCGTGAGCGTTTCGGTCTGCCGGTAATGAAGGTATTGCCGGTGTCCGGGGCAGATGATTTAGAAGCCGCGAAGGACTATGGGAATGTCGCCAACCGGCTGATGTTCGACGCCAAACCGCCCTCGGGCGCGGAGCGTCCCGGCGGCAATGCCACGGCCTTTGACTGGAGACTGCTGGCGGGTGCTGACATCGCCTTGCCGTGGGTGTTGGCCGGCGGATTGACGGTGGAAAATCTGGCCGAAGCGGTAAAAACCAGCGGTGCGGCGGCCATCGACGTGTCGTCGGGCGTTGAAGACGCGCCGGGCCGGAAAAGTCCCGAGAAAATCCGTGCCTTCCTCGCCGCCGCGAAGGTTGTTTGAACGCTGGATTTAGAGACGTTTTTAAGGTCTATTAGCCAGAACTAGGCCAAATCAAGAGATGACCCCATGACGAAACTGAACACTTATCGCGCCGGCCCCGATGAAGCCGGGCACTTCGGTATTTTTGGCGGGCGTTATGTCGCCGAAACGCTGATGCCGTTGATCCTGGAGGTCGAAAAGGCCTATGACGCCGCCAAAAACGATCCCGCCTTCTGGGAAAAATTTCATGACCTGATGAAGCATTACGTCGGGCGTCCGAGCCCGTTGTATTACGCGAAGCGCCTGACAGAGCATTTCGGCGGCGCCAAGCTGTATTTCAAGCGCGACGAGTTGAACCACACGGGTGCGCATAAAATCAACAACACCATCGGCCAGATTCTTCTGGCCCGGCGCATGGGCAAGACCCGCATCATCGCCGAAACCGGGGCCGGTCAGCACGGCGTCGCGACGGCGACTGTCTGTGCGCTGTTCGGCATCCCCTGTGTCGTCTACATGGGCAAGACCGATATTGAACGCCAAGAACCCAATGTCTTCCGCATGCGCCTGTTAGGCGCTGAAATTGTCCCTGTCACGGCGGGCACGGGAACGCTGAAAGACGCCATGAACGAGGCACTGCGCGACTGGGTGTCGAACGTCGATGATACCTTCTACATCATCGGCACCGTCGCCGGCCCGCATCCCTATCCGGCCATGGTGCGCGATTTTCAGGCCGTCATCGGCAACGAAGTGCGCGAACAAATGCAGGAAGCCGAAGGCCGCTTGCCCGACAGCCTCGTTGCATGCATCGGCGGCGGCTCGAACGCTATGGGCCTGTTTCATCCGTTTCTGGACGACGAGGGCGTGCGCGTAATCGGCGTCGAGGCGGCGGGCTTGGGCATAGAGACCGGCAAGCACTGCGCGTCGCTGAACGGCGGCAAGCCCGGCGTGCTGCACGGCAACCGGACCTATTTATTGCAAACCGAAGACGGGCAGATTCTGGACGGCCATTCGATTTCCGCCGGGCTCGATTATCCCGGCATCGGGCCGGAACATTCATGGCTGTTCGATAACGGCCGAGTCGAATACGTCTCCGTCACCGACGCCGAGGCGCTCGACGCCTTCCAGCTATGCACCAAGATGGAAGGCATCATCCCGGCCCTGGAACCGAGCCACGCGCTGGCCCATGTCGCCAAGATCGCCGGCGATTTGCCGAAAGATCATTTGATGGTCATGAACATGTGCGGGCGCGGCGACAAGGATGTCTTTTCCGTCGCACGTATGTTGGGCGTGGAGCTGTCCGAATGAGCCGGATTACTGACCGATTTGCCGCGCTTAAAACAGAAAGCCGGGGCGGGCTGGTGACGTTTCTCACCGCCGGCGACCCGGACCTGGAAACGTCGCGGAAAATTCTATTCAGCCTGCCCGCCGCCGGAGCCGATATTATTGAACTCGGCATGCCGTTCAGTGACCCCATGGCCGATGGTCCGGCCATTCAGGCGTCGTCGCTGAGGGCGTTGAAAAACGGCATGACGCTGAAAAAGACCCTGGACCTGGTCGCTGACTTCCGCCGACAAGACGATAACACGCCGATTGTGCTGATGGGGTATTACAACCCGATCTATATCCACGGTGTCGATGCGTTTGTTGCCGACGCCAAGGCCGCCGGCGTCGATGGTTTGATCATCGTCGATCTGCCGCCGGAAGAGGTCGACGAGCTGGGGGTTCCGGCCAGGGACGCCGGCATTGATTTTATTTTCCTCACCGCGCCGACATCCGACGATACCCGTCTGCCGGTGATTATCGAGCGTGCGTCGGGGTTTATTTATTACGTTTCCATCACCGGCATTACCGGCACCCAGTCTGCGGATGTTGCCGATATTGAAAAGGCGGTACAGCGTATCCGCCGCCACACGGATCTGCCCATCGGCGTCGGCTTTGGCATCAAGACGCCCCGCCAGGCGGCCGAGATTGCCTCGGTGGCGGATGCCGCCGTCGTCGGCTCGGCGCTTGTTGATATTATCGCCAAAAACCTCGACGATGACGGCAGAACGAAGCTAGGCCTGTCGGAAAAATTACTGGACTTGGTGGCGGCGCTGGCTGCTGGGGTCCGGGGGGCTTGAGCTTATGAACTGGCTTAAAAATTTCGTCCGCCCGAAACTTCAGCAACTGATCGGCAACCGGGAAACCCCCGATAATTTGTGGCACAAGTGCCCCGAATGCCAGCAGATGATTTTTCACCGCGACCTGGAGAAAAACATTCATGTCTGCCAGCACTGCGGCCACCACATGCGGCTTTCGGCGCGCCGCCGGCTGGAGATGCTTTTTGATGAAGGTGAATACCAGAGCGTTGAAATACCGGCGACCCCGGATGACCCGCTGAATTTTCGCGACCAGCGAAAATACACCGAGCGGCTGAAAGACGCCCGCAACATGTCCGACGGCGAAGATGCGTTAATTGTCGCGCATGGGAAGTTGGGCGGCACCGGCGTCGTCGTGGCGGCGCTGGATTTCAGCTTCATGGGC
>JAZFSL010000202.1:0-2069 GCA_036446135.1 Rhodospirillales bacterium
GGTTTGGGCACCGAAGCCCACGGCCAGGCCGATCACCCCGGCGCCGGCCAGAAGCGGGCCGATGTTGATGCCCAGTTCGGAAAGCACGATCAGCGATACCATCACCGCTAGCACGGTGATCGCCACCTTGCGAAGCAAAGGCAGCAAGGTCCGGATGCGGACGCTCCGTTCGACCATATTGCCTTGCGCGTCGGTCCGGTTCAGATAACGTTCGACGCCGGTGTTGACCGCTTCCCAGAAGATCAACGCCAGGACCAGCACGGCCATGATGCTGAAGGCGCTTTCCGTCAACTGCTTGCCCAAGGGCGTGTCCAGCCAGCCCAGCGCGTCCACGCCCCAGGTTTCCAACAGGGCCAGGGCGGCGATCAGGCCGACCGCCCAACGCAACAGCAGGCGCAGGGCGGGGAGGTAACGGTTGGCTCTTTCTTCCAGCGCGGGGAAGCGGTCGCGAACGTCCTGGCGGATGGCGAAGCCCCGTTTCAGCAGCCGATCCAGACCGGTCATGACCAACCGGGAGACGACCAGGATCACGGCGCTAACCGCCGTCGCCCGGGCCAGGTACTGGAAGCCGCCTTCTATGCCCAACACCCAAACGCCGTAGATGGCGGCCACATAAAGGACCGCCAGAACATGCCAGATGCCGGCGAAGCGGTCGCGCAGGCGCCTGGCCCGCCTAGCCTTTCCCTCGCCCCGGATCCAGACTGCCACCGGCACCCGGTTCTGCAGGAAGAAAACCACCGTCAGGCCGGTGATGACCAGCCCCATCAGTCCTAACAGGCCGGTATATCCGCCGCCCGGTAGGCCTAGCAGGAGCGCCACTTCGGCGAAGAAGAAGCCGAAAACGGAAACGCCCACCAGCCGCCGGATCCAAATGAAAAGGTAATTGGCGGTCAGGTCCTTCAGCGGCAAGATGCGAAGGGATTCAGCCGTCGGCGCCAGCAGCATGCCGGCCACGACCAGGATGCCACGGACGATCAGGTAGGCGTTGATGAGGTTCAGCGCCACGACATCAACCTGGGGCGTGAGCGGCATCACCGTCGCCACGGCGTAAGCGGTGGCGGCGAACCCGACGAGGGGCACCAAGTCCAGCATTGTGCGTCCGGTCAACAGGGACAGGCGCACCCAGAGGGTCTCGGCGTCCGGCTCCTCCAGGGCCCGCCGAGGCCGCCTGAGCAGAAGGCGCACCAGGCGTTCGGCAACCGCACCGGCAAACAGAATCAAGGCCACCTTGATCATCAGATCGAACCACCGCTGCCGGGTTTTCGGGTTCGCCGCCTGATCCTGGACCCAGGCGAAGATCACCGGCACATCCCGAAGTGAAGCGGCAGCCGCCGCCAAACGGCGCCTGGTTTCCTCCACGTTTTCCGAAAGGGCGGCGATCAGCCGGGCGCCAGCGCTTTTCACCGGCGGCTGCACCTGGGATTTTTTCCGGGTGACGATGAGGGTGCGGATTCGCGAAAGCAGTTGTTTCCGGGCCGCGCCGTCCTCCATGACCGCGGCGAGGTCTTCCAGTTCCTGGACGGTAACCGCCGGGGCGGGCTCGGCCTGCTGGGCCTGTGCGACGAATGGACCCGACAGAAGAAAAACAACAGCAAGGCCGAAAAGGCTAAACCGGCCGGGCCCCAAGCCAGCCCGCAAGGAGGAAGGCAACCACAAATTCCACCGAATGGCGTAAACATTCATCGTCCGTCTTTCTAAGTCCCGCTGGCGGGCGAGATTACCCGCAGCGTCCCGCCCTGTCACACCATTCGGGGGAATCACCCGCAAATCAAGGCAAGTCCTCGAAAGCCGAACCACTATTTTCTTCAATCTTCATCAATCGCGGAACAAACGACGGGCCATACAATCCTATCGTTTCCAAAATTCCGACAAACGACCCATCGCTGCTTCAAGGAGTCAAATGATCAGGCGAGTCCGATGCCATGGAAGCGCGTACCGGTACAATCTGTGCGAAACAGGCTGAGGCCGGCCCATCGAACTAGTCGCACACTTCCGCTTGGGGTCAATAGCGGCCGTCCAGGGTTCGTCCGTGTGCGTCCGCTTTGAATCTGGAACCGGACCCAATCACC
>JAZFSL010000203.1:0-2337 GCA_036446135.1 Rhodospirillales bacterium
GGCATGGGCGGCATGGGCGGAATGGGCGGCTTCTAGCTCGCGTTTTTCCAATCGCTTAAAAATTAGGGCCGTGCTGCAAAGCGCGGCCCTTTTTTTCAATATCTTGTGAATACCATGCCGCCGGAAAAAGCGGCGATTCAGCTGCCTCGCGGTTTGGCGCCGGCTTCGTTTACAAGCTGTTGCAAGCCTTCATAAGGCTGGGCGCCGACCAGACCCTGGCCATTGCTGACGAAGGTCGGCACTCCGGTGACGCCGTAGCTGTGCGATTTTGACCAGTCGGCGTCGACGGCGTCTTTAAAGCTGCGTTCGTCGAGCACGGTGCGGGCTTGGTTCTCGTCCAAGCCAACCGATTTGACGATGTCGATGATGACGTCCGTGTCGCCGATGTTGCGGCAATCAACGAAATAGGCTTCAAAAAATTTGTCATGGATGGCATCGCTACCAGCCCGCGTGTCGGCCCAGGTTCCGATTTCCTGGGCCAGGCGGCTGTTGTAGGTGTGACTGCGCTCTGAATAGGCAAGGCCCTCCTGCTCCATCAGGCCTTTCATGCGGGCATTCTTGGCCGCGATCTCTTCGGGTCCGCAATTAAATAATTTCTGCAGCGTTCGCCCTTCGGCTGGTGTTTCCGGGTGCAGCGGAAAATGCACCAGCTGGACGGTAATGTCGTAGTTTTGTTTGATTTTTTTGACCCGGTTGTCGCCCAGGTAACACCACGGGCAGACGTAATCCGAGAAAACTTCAAGGGTAATACGGTCACTCATTATCCGAACTCCGGGTCTATTGCCTTAATCAGCGCCGAATGATCCAGCTCGCCGTGGCCGGCGTCAATGAGCTTGTCATAGAGCGCCATGTTGAGCGCCGTCGCCGGCATCTCGAACCCCAGTTCGGCGGCCAGTTCCAAGGCCTGGGACAAATCCTTGCGCTGGGTCGTGCATTTGCCGCCGGGGGCGAAGGTATTGTCGACCATGCGCTGGCCGTGGACCTCCAAAATCCTCGAATCGGCGAAGCCGCCTTTCAGGGCATCCCGCACCCGGGCCGGATCAGCGCCGGCCTGTTTCGCCAGCACCAATGCCTCCGCCACCGCGCCGATATTTAGCCCGACGATGACCTGGTTGGCGGCCTTGGCGACCTGCCCGGTGCCGACGGGGCCGACGTGGGTGGTTGTTTGGCCGAGCACATCGAAAATGTCTTCGGCCCGTTTGATGACGCCATCAGCGCCACCGGCCATGATCGTCAACGTGCCGCCCTCGGCGCCGATAGTGCCGCCGGAAACCGGCGCGTCGATGTACTCACCACCGGCGGCTTCCACCTGCCCGGCAAATTCACGGGTGGCGATAACCTTGGTCGTGCCCATGTCGATCACCAGGGCGCCGGGCGTCACGCCGCCGATAAGATCGGCCAGTACATTTTCCACCGCCGGGGTGTCGGACAACATCATGATGATCGTGTCTGCCACCTCGGCGACCTCGGCGAGGGACCTGGCCGGGGTCATGCCAAGGCCAGCCAGTTCGTCAACAACGCCTTGCGACCGGTTATGGACGATCATCTCGGCCCCGGCGTCCTGTAAATTTTTGGCCATGGGCTTGCCCATCAGGCCGAGGCCGATGAAGCCTATTTTTTGCCCGTCTAATGACGTCATGATAATTCTCCCCTAATCGGATTCTGCAAGAAAGTTGCGGGTCTCGGCAATGGCGTCCTTCAACCCCAGCCGCTTGATTTCGACGCCTTCCGGAAACGCGCCCAGCAAGCGGGTCGGCAGCGCCTTGTCCAGCATCACGAAGACGCCACGGTCGTCAGCCCGGCGGATCAGGCGGCCATAGGCCTGTTTTATCTTCATCCGTACCAGCATTTCGTCATAACCACGCCCGCCGAAAACCTTGCGCCGTTGGCGGTGCAAAATATCGGGGCGCGGCCACGGCACCCGGTCAAAAACGATCAACCTGAGCGATTTGCCCGGCACATCGACGCCGTCGCGAACCGCATCGGTGCCCAACAGGCAGGCATTTTCCTCGGCCCGGAAGATATCGACCAGGGTGCCGGTATCGAGCACATCCATGTGCTGGGCCAGCAAGGGCAAGCCCGCTTCATCCATGGGGCCGATGAGGCGTTCGTAAACGGCCCGCAAGCGCGAGATGGCCGTAAACAGGCCAAGCCCACCGCCGTTTGAAGCCAGAAACAGCTCGCGATACGCCGCTGCCACTTGATCGGGGTTGCCCCGTGCCACATCGCCGACGACTAGCACCCGGGTGTGGGCGGGGTAATCGAACGGTGACGGCTCAAGCGTCAGATCCGGCGGGTTGGCGACATAAAACGCGCCGGTGCGCCGTTCCGCCGCCA
>JAZFSL010000204.1:0-10272 GCA_036446135.1 Rhodospirillales bacterium
GCCGTCGGTCATGAAACGGATACGACGCTGATCGATTTCGCCGCCGATGAACGCGCACCAACGCCGAGCGCGGCAGCAGAGCGCGCCGTGCCGGTGCGGGCCGAATTGCTGGCGCGGCTGCAAGAAGACGGCGCCCGGCTGACGGCGGCTAGCGCGCGGATGATCGAGGATGCCCGCTTGCGCCTCGACAGTCGGGCCCAGGGTTTGCCGGACCTGGGCCGCATCATCGAAGAACTCTTCCAACGCCTGGATGACTGGACGGAGCGTTTGGTTAATGCATCGCGGGGCGGGATGAACGCTCGACGAGGTGATCTGGCGGGGCTGGCGGCGCAACTTCCCCGGCCGTATCAACAACTCATGCATGCCCGAAGCCAGTTAAAGCGCGAAGTCCGGGCCCTGAGGGCAGCAGGAAAGGCGATTCTCAAGGACTCCCGCCAAACCTTGAAACAAGCCGCCGCGTTGCTGGAAAGCTATTCCTACGAGCGGGTTCTGGAACGAGGCTTCGCCCTGATCACCGATGAAGCCAGGGCCCCATTGGTTTCCGTAAAATCGCTTAAGCCCGGTATGGGTCTCACCATGCGTTTCCATGACGGCGAGGCGGGGGCAACGGTGGAAAAAGTCGGCAGCGGGAAGAAGCCAAAAAAAACGCCAAAAAAGAAAACGGGAAACGATCCACAAGGGAAATTGCTTTGATGTGCTGGCGAGTGGCGATGACAGCCATGATAATCGCCGGGTGGTTGCCGATGGCGGTGATGGCCGCAGGCCTGACACTGGAAGGAACCCTGACCCAAGGCGGACTGGTGATCGGGAAAACCGACCCCGGTGCCCGCGTCAGCATCAACGGCTCAAATGTTCGTGTTTCATCGGACGGACAGTTTCTCATCGGTTTTGGACGCGATGCCAAATCCGACGCGCTGCTCCACATCCGCCACCCCAGCGGCGGCCTGACGGAAAAAACCCTGAAGGTAAGCAAGCGGCAATACAAAGCGCAACGCATTAACGGTATGCCGCCCAGCAAAGTAACGCCGAGCCCGGAAGATTTAAAACGCATCCGTGGTGATAACGCTAAAATCGGCCAGGTCCGCAGGCGAGACACTGACCGTGTAGATTTTTCTTCCGGCTTCCGCTGGCCGGCGGCAGGACCGATATCAGGGGTTTTTGGCAGCCGGCGGATCCTTAACGGCAAACCCAAAAACCCCCACAACGGCATCGATGTCGCCGCCCCCCGGGGCGCACAAATCGTCGCTCCGGCGGGCGGGATCGTCGCGTTGGCACAAGAAGACATGTTCTACACCGGCAAGACCGTCATGATCGACCACGGCCACGGCCTGACATCCGTCTACGCGCACATGGACAAAATCAACGTGACCCAAGGCCAGCACATCACCAAAGGCACTGCCATCGGCACCATCGGCAAGACAGGCCGTGTTACCGGCCCGCACCTGCATTGGGGCGTGACCCTGTTCGGCACCCACCTGGACCCGGCGTTGCTGGCGGGGAGTGTTGAAAAAATGTCGTCTCGTTGAAAATTAGCCGCATTTAATATAAGGTTCGTTACCGTTCTTTCTTGGCAGACAGGAGGAATCCCGATGCAGAAATTTTCAGTATTTGTTTTCGTTGCCGCCCTGATGGCCTTTGGCTTTGCCGAACACGCCGTCAGCGCCGAGACCACGCCGGCACCGATAACCGCGACAACGCCGGCCCCCACACCGGAACCCACCCCCGGCTGGGGTTGGGGCGAGGGATGCGACGACAAGAGGCCTTCGGTTTAATCAGGCAACGGCAGGCCAGGTACAAGTCAGTCCGACCAGCGATTATGAAGCCATAACCATTGTTCCGGCGTGTCGCGAACCCATTGTTCGATTTGCGCGTTGACCTTGGCCATGTTGGCGGCAACATCGGCATGACGATCGCCGGTCTTAACCAACTCCATCGGCGGCAGGATTATCAATTTAAAGCGCGCGCCCGTTAGCCGCACAACTCGCGCCGGCACCACCGGGCAATCATACCGAAGCGCCATTTCCGCCAGCGCCGGCGCCGTCATAACATCGCGGCCAAAAAACGGCACCGGGATACCGTCGTTCATTTTTTGATCGACCAGCATACCGAGGTGGTTGCCGTTCTTGATCGATTTCAGCAACAACCGGGCACCAGCAGAACCCTTGGGGATCAGCGCCCCTTCTACGGCGGCGCGACCATGCTGGTACAGCCACTCCACCAACCGATTGTTGGCTTCCCGATAAACCCGGTCCAGCGACAAGTCGCGCTGGGTAGCGCCCAAAGATACAATTTCCCAATTGCCGAGATGGCCGGAAAAAAATATCCCCGCCTGATCGTCGTCCCGCAGCAGATCAACATTTTCAGCACCGATGACCTCAACCCGACCATCGAGGTCATAAACATCAAGCGACCCCAGATGCGGGTATTCCACCGCCACCCGGCACAGGTTGTCCCACATGCCGCGAACAATAGTGGCTATTTCTTCTGGGGGCTTTTCCGGAAAGGCCCGTGTCAGGTTTTTGACCGCCCGTTCCGAAATCGACAGCCGGGGCCCGATGGTTCGCCCCAGCCAGCCACCCATCGCCGACGCAACATCGATCGGCAGCACACGAAACAGGCTATAGCCCACAACAGCCGCCAACGCCTGAAGCGGATGCAGAAAATAACGGTTAACGGAGGACGGCAGTTTAGGCATCGAGCTTGTCAGTTCTTAAAAATCGGAGCAATGATCGAATCCAAGGCCGTTTCGTCCCGCCATTCAAGGGAAATACCCAGAACCTCAACTTCTTCCCGGTCTGCGGCAGGCAGGCGTACGGCGTCTTTTTCCGTCGTCACCAGGGTCGCTCCGGCATCCATCGCCGCCACTTTTAGCGCCTCCAGGTCGCCACGGCCAAATGGATGATGGTCGGGGAATGACCGCGTCCCTTTGATATCCAGGTCAGTATCTTTAAGGGATTTAAAAAATTTCTCAGGCTGGGCGATGCCGGCAAAGGCGAAAACAGGCTTTCCTTTCAGGCCTGCAGTTTCAGGGTCCGGTTTTATGTTGGCCCGAAGGACAGGGATATCTTTTCCCTGAAGCGCCAGATGATTATTGACCCCCGCCGCATCCTCGCCGATCAACACCACCGCCGCCGCGCGGGACAGGGCGGCGGCGACGGGTTCTCGAAGCGGTCCCGCCGGGATCATCTGCCCATTGCCGAAACCGTAATCCCCGTCAACGACCAACAGGGACAGGTCCTTGAATACGCCGGGATTTTGAAAACCGTCATCCATGATAATCACGTCTGGCCCGTCTGGCCCGGCGCTCGCTTCCTGGGCGCCGGCGACGCGCTCGGCAGACACCCACGTCGGGCCTACGCGGGCCAGCAGCAGTGGCTCGTCACCGACGTCGCGGGCGCTGTGTTTCTTTGGATCAACCCGCAACGGCCCGGCCTCGGTGCCGCCGAAACCGCGGCTGAGGAAATGCACTTTCCGGCCCTGCCCTATCAGCCGCTCCCCAAGAGAAAGGGCAACGGGGGTCTTGCCCGCCCCGCCGGCGACCACATTAGCAATGCAAATCACCGGCACTGGCGCCCGCCAGGGCTTGATACGCGCAAGGCGCAGTCTGGTGCTCAGCCCGTAAGCCCATCCCAGGGGCGCCAATGCCATCCCCCAAGAGCTACCGTTCCGGCTCCAAAAATCAGGCGCGCGCACTTGTATTCCCCCTGGTGTTCCCCCCAGTGTTTTCCTCATCGAATAAAGCATCAAGAAACGGTTTTAGCTCAGCCATCACCGCGACCAACACCCCGGCCTCAGCCATTGCGACCTCACCGGCGGCGGCGGCCATGCGGTCGCGTTCCACCGGGTCGTTCAGCAACCGGGCGATGGCAGCTTGCAGGCCTTTCTCATCTTGTACTTCCTCCGCACCATGGGTGTGTCGCAAACCTTCGGTGACATCCTCAAAATTCATCATATGCGGGCCGTGGACGATGGCGCAGTCAAGCCTAGCCGCTTCCAGCGGGTTTTGCCCGCCCAGAGGAACCAAAGATTTGCCCATAAAGGCGATCCCCGCCAAGCGATAAAAAAGACCGAGTTCACCCAGGGTATCGGCCAGGTAAATGTCAGTATCGGCGCTCAGTGCACCCCCTTGAGACCGGCGGGCAACGTTTAACCCTTGATCGCGAAGCAAGGATGAGATGTCTTCGCCCCGGTCGGGATGGCGGGGAACGATGATCGTCAGTAACCCGGCATGATTGGCTTTCAGTCGTTGATGAATTTGCCCCACTAATTCCTCTTCGCCGGCGTGGGTGCTGGCCGCCAGCCACCGTGGCCGGGAACCAAGCGCGCGCTCAAATTTAGCCACCATGTCGGCATCGGTAGGAAGCGGGGGGGCGGCGAATTTCAAGTTGCCGACATATTTAGCCCCTTTCGCCCCAAGCTGGCGCAGGCGTTGCGCATCGACCCCGGTCTGGCCCAAACAAAGGGAAAACTTGCTCAAAAGTTGCCCGATAAAACCGCCGAAACGCCGCCAACCGGAAAGCGAGCGGGCCGATATCCGTCCATTGACAAGAACCATGGGGACACCCCGTCCCGTCGTCTCGTAAATAAGGTTGGGCCAGAATTCCGATTCCGCCCACAACACCAGATCGGGGCGCCAATGGTCCAGAAACCGCCTGACGTAAGGAACCCGGTCAACGGGAATGTATTGGTGAAACGCGCCCACCGGCAGCCGTTCGGCGAGCAACCCGGCCGACGTCACCGTGCCCGTCGTCACCAGAATATTGAGGCCGGGCCGCTCGGAAACCAGCCGCCCGATCAGCGGCAACAGGGAAAGCGATTCGCCGACGCTGGCGGCGTGCGCCCAAACCAGGGGACCATCGGGGCGGTCACGACCGGGGTCGCCGGAACGTTCGCCGAATCGATCCCGGTCTTCCTTGCCACGCGCTTTGCGCAATCCCAGATAGACGCCGATGAAAGGCGCTCCCAAGCCGGAAAGGATGCGGTAAAGGGATAATATCACCGTCCGCCCCCTTCTTCGGCGGGCTTCACCGGAGACCGACCGGAAAGCCGATCGGCTTCGGCGGTGACCGCGTTCAAACCGTCTTCGATTTGCTGGCGGGCGGCTTCCTGGGCAGGCGCATCGGCGGCCCGGTCCACCATGACGGGCTCGCCCCAAACGATCACGCCACGGGTAAAAGGCCAGGCGATTAAAAACCGGTCCCAGGAAGAAATAACCCGCCCCCGATTGCAGCCAAAGGCGGCGGGTATAACCGGCACCCCGGAAAGTCTGGCGATGCTGACAACGCCTTCGCTGGCCCGCATACGAGGGCCGCGGGGACCGTCCGGGGTAATGCCGACGTATTCTCCCTTGCCCAAGGCCTTGACCATAATGCGTAGCGCCTGCGCGCCGCCTCGGGTCGATGAACCGGCTACTGTTTTGATGCTAAAGTGGCCGACGGTGCGCGCGATAAGTTGGCCGTCCCGGTGCTGGGATATCAGCATGTGGATGGTTTTTTTCGGGTCCCAACAATAGGGCATCATCAACAGCCTGCCGTGCCAAAACCCCAGGATAAAGGGCTTGCCATCGTCCCAAAACCGTTTTGGAATTTCACCACCAACCACGCTCCACCGACCGCTGTGAAAAGCCAGACGAATGTAAAGAGATGCCAGGAAACAAAAAAACCTGCGAACGATTTCCGATTTAAGGATTCGCTTCAATGGCCTCACGGTGAGGGGCCCCCGATAATTTCTCAGGCTTCCTGAGCCTGCGCCGCATCGCCGGCCAATTTTTCTTCGGCGAATTGCAGATTGTAAAGCCGTTGGTAGGCCCCGACACGGGCAATCAATTCAGCGTGCGTTCCCTGTTCTGTCACCCGCCCTTGATCGATGACGTAAATAAGATCGGCGCCGGTCACGGTGGACAACCGGTGCGCGATGACCAATGTCGTGCGTCCCTGCATCAGTTTGTCGAGCGCCACCTGCACCTGGCGCTCGGATTGAGTATCAAGCGCCGATGTCGCTTCGTCCAACAGCAACACCGGGGCGTTTTTCAGCATCGCCCGGGCAATCGCCAATCGCTGGCGCTGACCACCGGAAAGCCGTATTCCCTGTTCGCCGACCATGGTGTCGTAGCCGTCGGGAAGCTCAATAATAAAATCATGGGCGGCGGCGTTCCTGGCGGCGTCGATAATATCATCTTCTTCGGCACCAGCCCGGCCATAGGCGATATTGGCGCGCACGGTGTCGTCGAACAAGGTGATTTCCTGACTGACCAGGGCGACATTGGCATAAAGCGACGCAAAAGTGACGTCACGAACATCGGTACCATCGATAGTGACGCTGCCCTCATCGACATCATAAAAACGGGGGATCAGGTTGAGAATCGTCGATTTTCCCGCCCCGGACGCACCGACTAGGGCAATCCGTTTTCCGGCCGGCACCTCCAGGCTGACCCCGTCGAGTGTCGATTTGGTGGTTGTATAACTGAACTGAACGTTATCCAGTTGGATACGGCCTTCGACGACACCAAGATCAGCCGCACCCGGCCTTTCCTTGATTGTCGGCTCCGTATCCAGAAGCTGAAACAGACGTTGCGCACCCGCCAGACCTTCCTGCAGGCTGGCGTTGAGGTTGGCCAGCCGCTTCATTGGTTCGTAGGCCAGCAACAGGGCGGTGATAAAAGCGAAGAACGCGCCTGACGTCGTCGCCCCTTCGATGACGCGGTGACCGCCGTAAACAATAACCACCGCCACCGCCACCCCGCCCAAGGTTTCCATGATCGGGCTGGACATCGCCCGTGTGCGGGCGGATTTCATATTGAGGCCGAAAATTCGCTCGACGACATCGCCGATGCGGCTTTTTTCGTACCCCTCCATGCCATAAGCCTTGACCACCCGGATGCCCTGGAAGGTCTGTTCCAGCAGGGTCGTAAACAGGCCCATTTCGTGTTGCGTGTTGGTGGTGACTTTACGCATGCGCCGGCCCAGCCGAAGAATGGGCATGGTCGCCAGCGGAAAAATAAAAATCGAAATGGCCGCCAATTGCCAGTCCTTGGCGAACATCACGCCAATCAGGGCAATCAAGGACAACAGGTCTTTGCCAAATCCGGTCATCGCATTCGACACGGCAACGCGCATCTGGTTGATATCGACCATGAAGCGCGAAATCAGGCCGCCGGTGGGATTATTATGGAAAAAACCCAGTTCCATGCGCGCCAGATGGGCGAACAGCCGGTTCTGGGTATCGGCGATGATGCGAAGCCCGACGAAGCTCATCAGCATCGACTGGAAAAAATTGGCCAGACCTTTGACCAAGAAGGTGATGAACACCAACAAGCCCAGCGGCCACAAAATATCTTTTTTCTCAGCGATAAATACCTCATTGACCACCGGCTCCATCAACCAGGCGGTAAACGCCGTTGTCGCAGCCATCAGCGCCATGCAGCACAGCGCCAACATCAGCCAACCAAAATAATGGCGGATGCTTTCGCGCCACAGACGGCGCATCAGGGAAATTGTGGAATCGGTGCGGTGCGGCATATTTTCAGTTAGGTCGTTAATGGTCTGCCAGCCCGTGCTTGACGGTCGGGACAATAACACGCTACATGCCCAAAAGCCAATGTTTGCCAATATCTTAGCGCCATCCTAGCGTCCGGCAACGGTCATCCCGTCAACCCGGAGAGTCGGTGCGTTGGTTCCATAACGGAATTCCAGGTCGTCGGCGGCGGTAATATGGGCGAACATGTCGGTCAAATTCCCGGCAATAGTGACTTCGTTGACGGGATACGCCAACGTTCCGTTTTCAATCCAGAACCCGCTGGCGCCCCGGCTGTAATCACCGGTAACCCCATTGACCCCCATTCCCATTAATTCGCTAATGTAGAGACCGTCTTTGATATCGGCCATCAATTCCTCAGGGCTAAGGGAGCCGGCTTGCATGTAAAGGTTCGTGGTCGAGGGCGACGGCGGTGAGGACGTTCCCCGGGACGCACGTCCCGTCGTCTCCAGCGCCAATTGCCGGGCCGAGCGCAGATCGAGAATCCAGGTCGTCAAAACTCCGTCCTTGATGATATCCAGGCTTTGCGTCGCCACACCCTCGGCGTCAAAGGATTTTGACCGCAAGCCCCGGCGCATATGCGGATCGTCAACAATGGTGACTGCCTCCGGAAAAATTTTATCCTTGAGGCTGTCTTTCAGGAAAGTCGTGCCCCTGGCAACAGAACTGCCATTGATAGCACTGGCCAAATGGCCGACCAGGGAATTGGCCACTCTGGGATCATACAGAACCGGCACCGATGCCGTTTGGGCTTTTCGCGCGTTCAGCCGGCGGATTGTTTTTTCTCCGGCGGACCGGCCGATGTCTTCCGGACTTCTCAGATCTTCGCCATAGACAGTGCTGGCAAAATCATATTCGCGCTCCATATCGGTGCCGGTGCCTGCCAGAACGGAGGCGCTGATCGAATGACGCGACCCGGACCTTGCGCGGGCAAACCCGTTACTGGCGGCGACGGCCATCCGGGAAAAGCCCCAACTTGCGTTTGCACCTTCCGAATTCGTGATACCGGGAACCGCCAAGGCTGCCTCTTCCGCACGCTTGGCTCTGTCGTTCAAGGTCTCGGTAGCAGGTTCTTCATCGTCGCAGATTTCTAGATCGGGGAATTCCGTCGCCAACTGGCTGGGATCGGCAAGGCCGGCGAATCCATCTTCCGGCACTGAGCGGGCCATGGCGATGGCACGCTCAACCAGCTCCTGCAAGGCGTCGTCGGACGTGTCCGAAGACGAAACAATGGCTTGGCGTTGGCCGACAAAGACCCTGAGGCCGATGTCTGCACCTTCCGAGCGCTCCAAATGCTCCTGTTTGCCAAGCCTGATACCCAGGGACATGGACACGCCTTCAACAAAAATAGCGTCCGCAGCGTCCGCGCCCGCCTTGCTGGACATGCCGATCAGGCCATCGAGAAGGTCAAGGTTTTGGTTTTCGTCATTCATAAGGTTTTTTCGTCCACGTCAGAATAAATTCATTTTATTGTGATAAAGAGTTGTGAAGCTGACCCGATAGGAGAAATATAACAGATGGACCCGCGAGATACCTTTTTATGATGCGCAGGCCCACGCAAGGCAAGTACTGACCCCATGCAAGAAAGTGACATCCTGGTAAGAAGACCATGCCAAGGGTAGCAACAAAAAACCGACCTCCGCCTGGCGGACCGGGGCGACGTAACCAGTCGGGATCCGCCGTCGTTCGCTTTGCTGGCGATTCCGGTGACGGCATCCAGTTCGCCGGCAGCCAGTTCACCCAGTCGACAGCACTTTCCGGAAACGACCTCGCCACTTTCCCGGATTTCCCGGCCGAAATAAGGGCGCCGGCGGGGACCACCTTCGGCGTATCCGCCTTTCAGATCAATTTCGGCGCTGACACCATCCAGACGCCCGGCGATGCCTGTGACATGGTCGTGGTGATGAACCCGGCGGCATTAAAGGTTGAGTTGCCCGAATTGCTTCCCGGCGGGTTGGTGGTCGTCGATACCGGCACCTTCACCGAGCGCAACCTGCACAAGGCGCATTACGAGTCCAGCCCGCTTGAAGACGGCACACTCGACGCCTACCGGGTGATCAAACTCGATATTTCGGCGATGACCCTGGAGGCCGTGAAGAGTATGGACCTCGGCAAGAAAAAAACGCTCCGGTGCAAGAACATGTGGGCGCTGGGCTTCGTCTATTGGATGTACGCTCGCGACCGCCAACCAACCATTGACTGGCTGAATGAAAAGTTCGTCAAGAAACCGAAATTGGCTGAAGCCAACATCACCGCCCTCAACGCCGGGCACGCCTTTGGGGAAACGGCCGAGATGCCGCACGACATCCACGGGTTTTACATCGGCAAGGCCGACATCGAACCCGGGCAATACCGCACCGTAACCGGCGCCGAGGCTTTATCGTGGGGGCTTGTCTGCGGCGCCAATCTGGTCGGATTGCAGATGACGTTCTGTTCCTACCCCATCACGCCGGCGACCCCGATCCTGCATATCCTTTCCAACCTGATGGAATACGATGTTCTTACATTCCAGGCGGAAGATGAAATTGCCGCCATCTGTTCCGCCATTGGCGCATCCTATGCCGGGTCTTTAGGCGTCACGTCCAGTTCCGGACCCGGCATCGCGCTCAAGACGGAAGCCATGGGCCTCGCCATCAGTGCCGAGTTGCCGCTGCTCATTATTAATTCGCAACGCGCCGGACCGTCCACCGGCCTGCCGACAAAGACCGAACAATCGGACCTGTACCAGGCGGTGTACGG
>JAZFSL010000205.1:0-2369 GCA_036446135.1 Rhodospirillales bacterium
CGCACGTTACCAGGCGTAATAGCTGGGTCATACGGAACGATTTCCCCGACGTACGCCGCACTGGCAAGACATACAGTGGGCGCGCCGACCGCCACCGCCAAATGCATTAACGCCGTATCGACGGAAATGACCAGAGCCGCCGAACGCAACAAGGGAACCAATTCGGCAAAAACCGAATCGTCGAATTCAACACCTTCGATGCTCAGCAATTCTTTGAATTCGGGATTTTTCTCCAGGTCTTTGGTCGTACCTGTGATGACGGTTTGAGACCCCGAAGGCAGGGCTTCGATAATGGTCCGACAAAGGGCAGGGGGGGACTGCTTCTGTTTGACCGCCGAAAAAGGCTGAATGACCACCGTAGGGGTGTCCAAAATTGCCGGTGAATCCAAACCGCCAGGCTCCAGAACCGCAACCGGTGGCGGGGTTATGTCCCCCGTCAACCAATCGGCAAACCGTGCCCAACGGAGAATTTTGTTCCGGTGCGGCGGACCGCTGTCAAAAAGCCGCTGGTACAGCCTGCGATTGACCTTGAGGCGGGTATCATATTTAACCCAGGGACGAGGCTCCATGGCGATCGCTTCATCAGCCATGGCGGCAGCAACCAGGGCTTCGTCCAGGTCGGGATGGCGCAGATAATCGGCATGAACCAATAGGCGGTAGTTTTCCTTAAACAGATCGTCCAGAACTTTTTTTCGGTAGCCGAGATCTTTTCGCAAACGGTCAAAATCAACCGTCAATACTTGGATCTCGCTCGGAAACAGAAAAGCCATTTTCAGGGCATCGGTACGTAGTAAAACCGTTACGGATTCGTCTTTTTTTGCCAGTTTCAGAAATCTCGAAATAACGTGGGCAAAAAGCACTGTATCGCCCAGTCCACCGGCCGAAATCAACAACACGCCATTGGCCGTGCCGGGGCGAACGGCCCGCCGACGTTTTTGATTTTCCCACCAGTCCGATATTTGAAACGTTTTTTTCACTGAGCCTCAATAGACGGCATAGGATTTTTCTTCGACCAGACGCGATCCCAATAATTCGTTGATTTCGCGTTTCAGGCGAGCCCGATCGTCATTGTTGATGTAAACGCTACGCGCCAGTTCTATAAATTTTTTCCCGAAATCCTTCTCACGCTCGCATTGACGGATATAGTCCTCGATAACCCAAAGCCCTACATTGACTTCCTTCAGGCTCTGGCTCAAACGCTGAAGTTCATCAGACGCCGGGATCGCTGCGTCCCGCGAAGCCGTCAACAAATCCCACTCCGCCTTTACGTTGGCAAGCTTTGCCGCATCAGACATCCGATCAAGTTTGATCTCAAGAATTGTGATCTTGTCGATTAACTCTCCCGGTGAAATTTCTATGGATAAGGTTGCTGGCAAAATCAGGTCTCCCGATATTCACAACGTCTTCTAACATAAATCTCCGGCCCCATAAGGGAAATCTTAGCCCCCCACTGGCAATTAACATTTAACGAGGTGCCGGCCCGAAAGAAAGCCACTGGATTTGCCGGGGTGGATACCTATAATCCCGCCTCAAAGTAATATCATCCAACGAACCGGAAACATTCATCATGAGCAGCACAAAAGCCGCATTCATCGGCCTTGGCAACATGGGCTACCCCATGGCCGGACATCTGGCCAAGGCGGATTTCGACGTCACCGTATATAACCGCACCGCCAAAAAGGCCGAAGCCTGGGCCAAAGAACATGGGGGTTCCAGTGCCGGCCCCCCCGCCAAGGCCGCCGACGGTGCCGACATTATCATGACCTGCGTCGGCAACGACAACGATCTGCGCGCCATCATGTTGGGCGATGATGGTGTGCTCAATGGAGCCGGAGAAGGGTCGCTGATTATCGACCACACCACGGCCAGCGCCATTGCAGCCCGCGAAATCGGTGAAGCCGCAGCGGCAAAAGGGATTGGTTTTCTCGACGGTCCCGTCTCCGGCGGTCAGGAAGGGGCGGAAAAAGGTCAGCTGACCGTCATGGTCGGCGGCAGCGATGAAGATTTCGCCCGTGGAGAAGCCGCCATGCAAAGCTTCGCCAAAGCGGTTACGCATATGGGGCCTGTCGGTTCCGGACAGCTGACCAAAATGGTCAATCAGATTGCCTGTTCCTGTTCCATCCAGGCCTTGGCCGAAGGCATGAACTTCGCCGTCAAATCCGGCCTTGATCCGCATCAGGTTGTCGACGTGATCTCCAAGGGGGCGGCGCAGTCCTGGCAAATGGAAAACCGCGGCAAAACCATGGTCGATGGCAAGTTCGACTTCGGCTTTGCCGTCGACTGGATGCGCAAGGATCTGGATATTTGCCTCGACGAAGCGCGCGCAAACGGGGCGCAATTACCGCTTACGGCCCTGGTCGAAAGCTTCT
>JAZFSL010000206.1:0-2968 GCA_036446135.1 Rhodospirillales bacterium
AAGGACCCCGTCAGCATGGCGGCGCAATCGGAAAGAATGTCGCCGAACAGGTTGTCGGTGACGATGACATCAAACTGTTTCGGTTCGCGCACCAACTGCATGGCGCAATTATCCGCATACATGTGGCTAAGTTCGATGTCTTCAAAACCGTCGGCGTGTACTGCCGTCGCGACTTCGCGCCACAGCACGCCGGTTTCCATGACGTTGGCTTTTTCCACCGACATCACGCGATTGTTGCGCTTGCGGGCCATTTCAAACGCCATCCGGCAGACCCGGACGATTTCTTCGGTGCTATAAACCTGGGTGTCGACGGCGCGTTTTTGCCCGTTGCCCAAATCCTCGATGCCGCGCGGTTGGCCGAAATAAACGCCGCCCGTAAGCTCGCGGATAATCAGCATATCCAGGCCGGCGACCAGTTCCTTCTTCAACGAGGATGCTTCCGCCAGGGCCGGGAACACCGTCGCCGGACGCAGATTGGCGAACAGGTCCATTTCCTTGCGTAATCTTAGTAGGCCCTGTTCCGGGCGGTGAAAACGTTCCACATTGTCCCACTTGGGCCCACCGACGGCGCCCAGCAGCACCGCATCGACGCTCAGCGTATCAGCCAATGTTTCGTCGGTCAGTGAGCAGCCGTGTTTGTCGTAACACGCACCGCCGACCAGGTCTTCGCTGACGTCAAACGAGACATGGCGGGCGCCGTCCATCCAGTCGATGACGCGCCTCACCTGGTTCATGACTTCCGGTCCGATCCCGTCGCCGGGCAGCATCAGCAGTTTTTTATTCGCAGACATGGTGTTCCTCTCTAGGGCTCTTTTGGTATTTTAAAGATCGATAGCGTATTTTTCCACCGCGTCATCATCCCAGGCAATGCCGGCGCCCGGCGTGTCGGAAAGATGGACATGACCATCCGACACAGTGACGGGGGTTTCCAGCAATGGTGCTGACCAGTCGGTGAATTCCAGCCAGTGCGCTGTTGGTGTCGCCGCCAGCAGATGCGAGGAGAATTCCGGAAACAGATGTGACGACACGGGAATGTCGGCGGCCTCGGCGATTGTTGCCGTGCGCATCCAGCCCGTGACGCCGCCGATGCGTTCGATATCGGGCATCAAATAATCCAGCGCTTTGGCGTTGATGGCGCGTTCGGCGCCTTCAGGGCCGTAGAAATTTTCGCCGTTCTGGATTGGAGTTTCCACTTTCGCCGCGATTTTTGCGTTGCCGTCCCAATCGTCATAGCGGGTTGGCTCTTCGATCCAGTAGACGTCTTCATCGTCGAGCGCCTGGCCACGGATAATCGCCTCATCGACGGAAAGGCATTGGTTGAAATCGACCGGCAGGACGACGTCAGGGCCGACGGCATTTCTTACAGCACGAAAGGCGGCTAGGTCTTCGTCCAGCGTTTCTCGGCCCTGGCGTACTTTGACCGCAGTGAAGTCGCCATCGGCCAACAGTTCCAGTGCTTCGTCCGCAGCTGCCTCCGGCGCGACAATGCCGAGGCCGTTTGAATTATATGCGGGGATTGGCTTTGCCGCCCCGCCGAGGGTTTCCACCAGCGGCTTTCCTTGGGCCTTGGCAATGGCGTCCCAGCAGGCCATGTCGAAGCCGGATACCGCCATCATGGCGATGCCCTCGTGGCCCATCAGGGTCAGCGTTTTTCTGGCCTTGTCGAATAATGTTTCAGGTTCGAGCTTTTCGCCCTTCATGGCATCACTCAGCCATTTGAGCGCCGGCATCAGGCAGGCATTGCCGGCTGGCGTATAGCCGAACAGATAACTGCGCCCGGTGACGCCTTCTTCCGTTTCCAGGTCGATGAGCACGAAGGCGGCTTTTTCGATGACGATGACCCTGGTAATCAGCGGCCGGTGCATGGGCACGACAACAGAGCGCAGTTTCAGCCCGCGGATTGTCAGCGCGTCGCCGCTCATCGGATTTTTAGCCGGCCAACCAGGGCTGGGTGGCGTTCGTGCGTTCTTCGAAGTCTTTGATCTTGTCTTCGTTTTTCATCGTCAGGCCGACGTCGTCTAGGCCGTTGACCAGACAATGTTTTTTAAATTCGTCGAGCTCGAATTTGATCTCGCCGCCGTCGGGCCCGGTGATGGTCTGGTTTTCCAGGTTGATGGTGATGGTGGCGTTGGCGCCGCGCTCGGCGTCTTCCAACAATTTCTCAACGTCTTCGCGCGGCAATTTGATAGGCAAAATGCCGTTCTTGAAGCAGTTGTTATAGAAGATGTCGGCGAAGCTGGCTGAAATGACGCAACGGATGCCGAAATCCAGCAACGCCCAGGGCGCGTGCTCGCGCGATGAGCCGCAGCCGAAGTTGTCGCCGGCGACCAGAATCTGCGCGTCCTTGTAGGCCGGCTTGTTCAAAACGAAGTCCGGGTTTTCGCTGCCGTCCGCGTTATAGCGCATTTCAAAAAACAGTCCCTTGCCCAGTCCGGTACGCTTGACCGTCGTCAGGTACTGTTTCGGAATGACCATATCGGTATCGATGTTGATCATGTCCATGGGTGCGGCAACACCGGTCAGTTTGGTGAACTTGTCCATAATACTATTTCCTAATCCAGGTCGCGCACGTCGGTCAATTTGCCGGTGACGGCCGCCGCCACCGCCATCGCCGGGCTGACCAGATGGGTTCGGCTGTTCGGACCCTGGCGCCCTTTGAAGTTTCTATTGGATGTCGCGGCACAGCGCAATCCCGGAGGCACCTTATCCGGGTTCATGGCCAGGCACATGGAACAACCCGGCTCGCGCCACTCGAACCCGGCTTCAATGAGGATATCGGCGAGGCCTTCTTCTTCGGCCTGTTCTTTGATCAAGCCCGAGCCGGGAACGATCAGCGCGGTAACGCCATCGGCCACCTTGCGGCCTTTGGCTATTTCGGCGGCGGCCCGGATGTCTTCGATGCGGCCGTTGGTGCAGGCGCCGACAAAGGCGTAATCGATGGCAATGTCGGTCATCGGCGTGCCCGGCG